>VGGT01000176.1 GCA_016868485.1 Bacteroidota bacterium | reverse complement strand
CGCAAGGGCGCGGCCACCAACGCCATTCAGATCGCTGAGCATCTTTTGGGCCAAGGATGGCTATCCTGACCTAAAAAAAGGTTACATTGTGCCGTATTTTTCGCACCCTATGAAGAAGCCCTACGCCTCCCATACCGCCCTATTGCTTGCCCTGCTCCTGCTGGGCCCCCTCATGCTCGTGCCCACGGCTTGTGTTAAGGAAAAAGTACTTCCGGTCATTACCATCACAGGTTTTCCGGAAATCAAATCGCGCACCGCTTTGTGCAATGCTGTGGTGGAAAGTGATGGGGGACAAGAAATACTGACCCGCGGAGTTTGTTGGTGGACACAGCCAGGCCCTACCATCGAGCGCGACAGCACCCAAAATGGCGCCGGATTGGGTGCCTTCACCGCTCGGATGAATGGATTAGTAGAGCGCACCCGCTATTATGTTCGTGGATACGTGACCTCAGCGGCAGGTACCTCCTATGGAATTGAATCGAGTTTTACAACATTAATCGGCGACAACCTCCCCGTTGTCGTAACAACAGCACCCTTCAACATCAACCTCACCGACGCACAGTCGGGGGGTGATGTCCTTTCTGAGGGAAGTGGTCCTGTTTCGGTTAAGGGTATATGTTGGAAAACAACGCCCGGCGCCAGCATTGCCGACGACACAACGGTAGACGGCTCTGGATTGGGTTCTTTTGTGAGCACAATGTGGGGGCTCACACTCAATACGACCTATTTTGTTCGGGCCTATGCCACGAGCCAAGTGGGAACAGGTTATGGCCAGGAACTCAGCTTCACCACCGGCACCACAACCCCAACGGTGGTCACCACCCCCATCCTCAATACCACGTCCACCATGGCACCCGGTGGGGGCGAGGTGCTCAGTGATGGAGGGGCGCCCGTAACATCGCGCGGTGTGTGTTGGAATACCGCTGGAACACCGGTCTACCCAACTGACAGCAACCGCCTCAGCGGCACCGGTTTAGGCGTATTTTCAGTGGATTTAACCAACCTTACCCCTTCCACCCAATACTACGCTCGGGCCTTCGCTGTCAATTCGGTTGGAACTGGATATGGACAACAAGAAGAATTTGTAACCCAAGCGGCCTCCTTACCCACTGTAGTGATCGATTCAGTGGGTTTCAATGTCGGACACCACATCGTTCCATGTTTCGGTACCGTCATCACTGACGGTGGCGCTCCCCTCACAGGAAAGGGCTTCTATTTGGATACCATTGCTTATGCATCACCCGCTTTGGCCAGTGGTCCAGTGAATCCTCCAGGAGGACCGGGGCCATTTAATCGGGTTACGTTCCTGTATAATGTGCAAACTCCCCCGGGAATTCGGGGCGAGCTAAACGGCCGCAACCTCTTTGCTTGGGCCTATGCGGTAAACGGTGTAGGTGTGGCCACGAGCCCAACGGCCATTCCAGTCAAAACGAAAGTATACGACACGGACAGCAATATGTATAACTGGACGACCATCGGAACCCAAGACTGGCTCACAGAAAATCTCAGGACGACCCGTTACTGCAACGGAAACAACATCACACAGATCGCATCGCCAGCTGGATGGGCCGCGGCTGCCGGTGGAGCCTGGTCGCACTACGACAACCAAGCAGTCAACGACACGATTTATGGAAAGCTTTATAACGGACTAGCAGCTGCGGATGCACGCAATGCATGCCCATGCGGTTGGCGCGTGCCCACCGATGCCGATTGGACCACACTCGAAAATTTTGTTGGTGGACCGACTCAGGCCGGAGGTGCACTCAAACAAACGGGGACTGCGCTGTGGAATGCCCCCAACACAGGTGCCACCAATGCCCAGGGCTTCAACGGACGCCCAGGAGGCTACCGCACCAATACATCGTCGGGCGGATTTGTGAATATGCAGCAAGAAGCCTACTGGTGGAGCCAAACCCAGCCCACGGGTACGCCTCTCGATCTGTTTTACTGCAAGGCCACATACAACAGCGCTGCCTTAGAGCGCAATCCAAACAACCGCTTGTTCGGATTCTCAGTACGTTGTATGCGCCCAACCCGTCCTTAATCAGAAGACTGAGTAGCGTTTTTGCGATCAGGCAGTTTCCAGCTTCGGCCGATTTGTAGAATCCAAAGTTGAGGGTCTCGGTTTTCATCCCATAATGCCCGGTCATGGGTGATGGAGACATCCCAAGAAACGCGCTTACGGCTGTAGCCAAGACTGATCGATGATCTCCGGTGATCGGGGTACATTTCAGATAATCCAACACTGCCCCCAACTGGAAACCACACATCCTCCGAAATCCCGACCTGCCAACGTTTCGATAAGCGGTATTGTAGGCTCAACTTTTGACGGAAATAGGAAACAGCACTCGTTGCACTGGCCGAAGAGAAGTCGTTGAATTGCTGTTGATACCGCAGGCGATAACCCAGCTCCCATTTTTTCGATTCCCACTGCACGCGGGCGTCGGAATACCAACGGAGCCGTGGACCCAAACCTTGTTGTGGGTTTCTAAAAATAGTGCGACCTGCCCCGAGCAGAGAAAAAGAGAGTTGCGGCAGACGTGCCCCTCCCTTCCATTTCTTTTGCAGTGCCAAATCGGCCTGGAGCCGTTCTACCCACCAATAATGCCCACCCATCCAAAGGGATCGATACTGTTCGGCATCTGCCGGCTGAAACCTCAATTCTGGCGTAAAAGACAGCCTCAAACCATGGGGCATTTTCTGTTCCCAGCCGTGTTCGATCCACAAAGCGGGATGCTGATTTTGCGCCTGTAGGGGAAGCTTTGGCGCGAAAATATACACGATAATGAAAGCGAGGCCAAAAATGATCAACCGCATGTTTGGCCATAAAGCAGACAGGATGCGGTGTTGAATCAAAATGAACGCGCCATTCATCTGCATTAATCTTTGAAATACACGCGCAATTGAACCGTATCGCGCAGAAAATCGATGCGCATCACCTGAAACCGGTGTACGGGCAGCCCAGTTTTCGTTTGAAGGTCCAGCAGCATTTCCTCCTCGCGACCAACCGCCAGAAGATCAGTTCGGTCGTAATTCACAACACGGGCGCTTTCGCGGTGATAGAGTAAATTGCTTTCCAGCAGAAAAGTCACCAGCAACATGGAGGAACTCACCACAGGCAACACCCATAGGCTGGTTTGGGCAACCGCATTGAAGACCCCCAAAGCGATGCTTAAAAAGAGGTAGGTCATATCCTTGAGGCTGATGTCCTCTGTTCTAAACCGGAGCATGCCAAACACGGCAAACAAACCGAACGCAGCCCCCATCGAGATCTCATGCCCGTTGAGGGCATAAGAAAGCAGAAAAATAACCAGGTTGGTCACGATCAATGAGAAAAACAAATCACGTGTTTTGTATATGCTGTAGTAGATGAAACGCACCAGGAGCCAAACGGAAATCAGGTCCACCACCAGGCGAAAGAGCAAATTGAAGTCGATGAGTTGAGGCATAGTATTCTTGATGCTTTTATGTGTTTACTTAGGATATTGAGTAGGGTTCATTGTCCAGGGGATATTGAGTAGGGTTCATTGTCCAGGGGATATTGAGTAGGGTTCATTGTCCAGGCCCGTCCATAACCAATCCGAGTCGGAATAGCCCGCACGGCTTGATGATTCTGTTCATGCGCTTGCCACAACAAACTCCCTATATAGTATTTACTAAAGGAGATGGCTTGCAGGCATCTGCTTTGACGAAGCGGGTCGAGTATGCTCGGTCCGGGCCGATCCTGTTTCAACTCCAATACGTAAAGTTCCCGACTGCAGAGCCATGTCTGCGCGGCTTCGGTCGATGCAGTGGGAGGGAAGGATAAGCTTGATGTTTGGAGCGTGTCATTACCCTGTACAGAGGTGATGATGGGTCTCGAAAGGCAAAGGTCATAATCGAGCGTAAGCCGCTCATGTCCGTTGTTGTGCACAAAACTGAGGCGTTTATAGTGGATGTCGAGTGCCGGCTGGAGGCCAACCGGTGGATCCACACCCACGCGATTCCATAACCGATTCAGCGCGACTTGGGCCCCATCAGCCTGCATGGATGGCCCATCAGCTTGCATGGATGGCCCATCAGCCTTCATGGATGGCCTATCAGCCTGCATGGATGCCCCTACTTCGAGCCGTGTTTTGCGCGTATAGCCTGTGGCCAGT
>VGGT01000175.1 GCA_016868485.1 Bacteroidota bacterium | reverse complement strand
TGTGCAGCATATCTTCATGAAGCAACCACCTTATATTTTGGCGCTCGATGCCGGCACCAGCAGCTCCAGAGCCCTGTTGTTCGACGCGCATGGGCAGGCCGTGGCCACCGCCCAACGCGAGTTCACCCAGTACTTCCCGCGGGAGGGTTGGGTAGAACACGATCCCGAGGAGATTTGGATGACCCAACTGGAGGCCATGAAGGCCGTAATGGCCGGTGTGAACCCGGGCGAAGTGGCAGCAGTGGGCATCACCAACCAGCGGGAAACCACCGTGGTATGGGAACGAGCTTCGGGTAAGCCCGTACACCCCGCGATTGTTTGGCAAGACAAGCGCACCGCCAGCGATTGCGCCGAAATCGATCGCCACCACAGCCAGCTCTTCCGCCAGCGCACAGGCTTGCTCCTCGATCCTTACTTCTCGGGCACGAAACTCGCCTGGATCCTTCGGCAGCACCCCGACCACCTGGCGTGTGCCCATAAGGGCGATTTGTTGTTCGGAACCATCGACACCTGGCTGATTTGGAAGCTCACGGGAGGAGCCGTACACGCGACGGATGCGAGTAACGCCAGCCGTACCCTCATGTTCGACATCCACCGTGGCCAATGGGACCCTGAATTGCTTGGTATTTTGGGCATTCCAGAGGCCATGCTGCCCACGGTATGCGACTCAAGCGCCGTCATCGGCCATACTTTGCCGGATTACACCGGTCGAAGCCTCCCGATTGCGGGGGTGGCCGGCGACCAGCAGGCGGCTTTGTTTGGGCAATTGTGCATCGATCCGGGTTCGGTGAAGAATACCTACGGCACAGGTTGCTTTTGCATGATGAATACGGGTGCGGCGGCCCATACTTCGACCCACCGATTGCTCACCACCATCGCCTGGCGCCGACAAGGCATCACCACCTATGCCCTGGAGGGGGGCGTTTTCGTGGCCGGTGCCCTCATTCAATGGCTGCGCGACCAAATGGGGCTGATTGAAACGGCGTCCGAAATCGAAGAACTCGCCCTCAGTGTGCCCGACAACGGTGGCATCACCATCATCCCGGCATTGGCCGGATTGGGGGCGCCTTATTGGCGGCCTGATGCCACGGGGGCCATCATGGGCATCACGCGGGGCACGCAAGCCGGTCACATAGCCCGAGCCGCTTTGGAGGCCATCGCCCTCAGCAGCGTAGAGCTCATCGAAGCCATGCAGGCCGATAGCCGCATCAAGATACCCCTGTTAAAGGTCGACGGAGGCGCTAGCCGCAACAATCTGCTTATGCAGCTGCAGGCCGACTTGCTCGATACCCCAGTGGCGCGTCCGTCCCAAACCGAAACCACCGCCATGGGTGCGGCCTTTTTGGCAGGTCTGGCCATCGGAGTGTGGGGGAGTACCGATGAATTGCACGAACTGCAGCGCGATGACCGTGTTTTTCACCCCCGCAGTGCCGACCTCAGCGGCCGGGTACACATCAGGAGGCAGTGGGACCAAAACATAAAGCGCATACTGTAAATGAACCGGATACTGTAAATGAACCGGATACTGTAAATGAAGCGCATACTGTAAATGAAGCGGATACTGTAAATGAACCGCATTGAACAGCTCCAAAAGGCCATTCAGAGGAAAGAACCCTGGGATGTGCTGGTGGTAGGGGGTGGAGCCACCGGTTTGGGTATTGCTGTGGATGCCGCTTCGCGCGGTTTGGCCACCTTGTTGCTGGAGCGACACGATTTCGCTAAGGGAACTTCCTCGCGCAGCACCAAATTAATCCACGGTGGCGTACGTTACCTCCAAAATGGCGACGTCCGCTTGGTTTTGGAGGCACTCAAGGAGCGCGGCATCATGCGCCGCAATGCCCCACACTTGGTGCGCGAATGCAGTTTTGTGATTCCTACCTACGATTGGTGGGAAAGTCCATTCTATGGGGCAGGGCTCAAAATATATGACTTGATGGCGGGAAAGCTGGGACTCGGACCCACCCGACTGTTGAGTCGTGAGGAGACCCAAAGGCTGATCCCCAATGTACGCACCGCCGGCCTCAAGGGTGGGGTTATGTTCTCCGACGGACAGTTCGACGATGCCCGTATGGCCATAGCCCTCGCCCGAACGGCGGTCGACCACGGTGCTTGTGTGTTGAATTATGTTGGGGTAACGGATTTTATAAAAAATGAAGATGCGGTAGTGGGTGTATGGGCTTCCGATGCCCTAACCCAACAGGCGCATCAATTCAGAGCCCGTGTTGTGATCAATGCCACTGGGGTATTTGCGGCCGAGTTGATGAAGCTCGATGAGCCCATGCCCCAGATCAAGATCAGCCCCGCGCAGGGCACGCATTTGGTCTTAGACGATGCATTTCTGAGCGGAAAGCATGCCATTTTGGTGCCGCACACCTCCGACGGACGGGTGTTGTTTGCCGTTCCTTGGCAAGGAAAAGTGGTGGTGGGGACCACCGACCACGCGGTGACCGATACGCCTTCCGAGCCCCAGGCCCGCCGCTCAGAGGTCGATTTCATCCTCGAACACGCTGGAGCCTACATGACGCGAAGCCCTAAAAGCGAAGATGTGCGCAGTGTTTTCTGCGGATTGCGGCCACTTATTTCGGGTGATGCTGATGCGCCCAGCAGTCAACTGAGCCGATCCCATCAAATTCATGTGGCCCGCAGCGGGCTCATTCATGTATTGGGTGGTAAGTGGACGACCTACCGCAAGATGGCTGAAGACGCCGTCGATGCGGCCCAATCCATTTCGGCGCTGTCTGATGTGCCTTGTCGGACGGCATCCCTCCCCATCCATGGTTATGACCCGGGCGCATTGGGGGTTGATCCGGACTTCGGTGGCCTGATGCGCCAGACGGTGGCTGAGGTTGTGAACGGTCTCGTGGGCGCTGTAGGCGGGTTGGTTGGCCGTAAAGGGGGCAATAATCCTGTGGAGGGTGATGGGGGCGGTGGCGGTGGAAGCGGGACGGGTGATGGAAGCGGGACGGGTGATGGGGAAGCGGTTCTCAAGTTTGCCGCTTTGGCCACCTATGGTACCGATTTACATGAAATGATGAAGCGCTACACGCCCGCGGATTTCGAATCGATCAGCCAACATTTGTTTTTGTGCCCCGCCCAGGTGAAGTGGGCCGTTGCCTTTGAAATGGCCCAGACGCTGGAAGACGTATTGGCACGCCGAACAGCCTGTTTATTCCTCGATGTGGAAGAGAGCCTTCGAATGGCCCCGCAAGTGGCTGCGATGATGGCTGACCTCATGTCATGCCCCCCAGAATGGGTGGCGCAACAAATCGACGCATTTACCCAAACCGCTCGCTATTTTCGTATGCCTGAACATTAAACAAAAACAAAACTATGTCGCCCATTCTCGCTGAATTTATTGGTACCCTCGTCCTGGTATTTCTGGGCACATCGGTGGTGGCCAACGTCAACCTTCCCGGCACGCATGGCCAAAAACAGGGAAGCCCATACCTAATGATTACCACGGGTTGGGCCTGGGCCGTTTTTTGTGGGGTCGCGCTCGCTGCACCTTATTCGGGTGCCCATTTAAACCCAGCCGTGAGCCTTGGCTTGTCGGTGGCGGGTCGATTCGATGCCCAACTGCTTCCGGGCTATGTGGCGGCACAAATGGGGGGTGCCTTTGTGGGGGCTTTGCTCACCTATGCTTTCTACGCGATGCACATCCGATTAGAATCGAGCGAATCGACCATACGTTCTTGTTTTTGTAATGCTCCAGCCTTGCCCTCTGTGGGGCACAACTTGTTGAGCGAATTACTCGCCACAGCGGTGCTGATGGGGGTGGTGCTGTTCTTGGCCGGTCCAGAATTGGTTATGGAGAACCAAACCACCCGCGTGGTCGGACTGGGCTCGATTGGCGCTTTGCCCGTTGCCCTATTGGTGTGGGGAATCGGCCTGAGCTTGGGGGGCACCACCGGATACGCCATCAACCCCGCGCGCGATCTATCGCCCCGCATAATGTATGCATTGTTGAGGGGTGGAAGGGCCGAGTCCAATTGGTCCTATGCCTGGATTCCCGTAATCGGCCCGCTCTTGGGTGCTGCGCTTGTTGGACTGCTCTATAGTTTGCTGTAGGCCAGCCTTGGAATGTAGGCCAGCCCTGGAATGTAAGCCAGCCTTGGAATGTAAGCCAGCCCATTTAAGCACAGCT
>VGGT01000174.1 GCA_016868485.1 Bacteroidota bacterium | reverse complement strand
GGGCACGAATAGACGGAATCGATCCAAAGACGGGGGCCTTAATGCTCTTCGACGGGCAGCAAAAGATAAGTGGACTGCATCCGCTTTGCCGACATGATCTGTCGGGGCCAGAATGGGAAGCCCCAAAATGGGAGGCCCCAAAATGGGAAACCCCAAAATGGGAGGCCCCAAAATGGGAAACCCCAAAATGGGAAACCCCAACAGGGGAAGCCCCAACAGGGGAAGCCCCAAAGGATTCTGTTCGCCCCAGTTCGAACCCTCAATACCATGAATAAAATGCCATTTGAAGTCCCTCCAAAACTGCGTCGCTGGCCCAACCTCATGGACACCCTCATGGAGGATGGCTCAGATGGCTTTTCTTATTTGGCTCAATGCGATGCCTTGGCCATAGATGCTGGCAACTCACGAATTAAAGCGGGATGGTTTTCCGGGCAACGCCTCATCGAAGTTTGGCACATTCCAGTGCAGGAGTTTGGTTCGGGGGCCCTTCCCGCACTACCCAATCGCACAGTGCTTTGTTCAGTAGGCTACCCAGAAGAGCACCTCAAGAATTGGCTGATCCAACGGGGGTTGTCCTCCATTCAGGTAATTCGAAAGGAGGATCCACTTCCATTCAAGACCCAATACTCGACCCCGGAAACGCTGGGAAGTGATCGTAAGATGTTGGTGCATGGCGCTAATGTGCTGCGCCCCGGAATTCCGAGGCTGGTGGTCTCATTGGGTACTTGCATCACCTATGATTGGATTGGCCCCGATCAGGTCCACCAGGGCGGGTACATTAGCCCTGGCTTACCCATGCGTTGGTCGTCGATGCACCAGTATACAGGTAGATTGCCTTTGGTATCACACCCCGATATAGATGCAGGTGCGAATATCCCTGCGAAGAATACGGAAGCCGCGCTTCAATGGGGCGTTGTGGAGGGTGTTCGTCATGAAATCCGCGGTTTTTGGCAGAGTTTCCTGCATCAAAACGACCCTTCATCTAAAGCACAACTCATTCTCACTGGGGGAGATGCACATTTTTTTGAAATAAGCCCAGAAGAGAGGATATTTGCCGCGCCCAATCTTGCGTTAATCGGTTTGCATGCCATGCTTTAGTTCGGGCTTTTTTTCATCAACTAAATAAAACAGCGATCAAAAGTCATCCATTTATACAGAGGATTATTACCGCTACGGCGCCTCTGGCCCTGTTTGTCATTGGTTTTATGCCCTTTCAAACACTGGGGCAAGCACTCAATTTAGGGTCACCTTATTCACTGTATGGAGCTGGGGATGTGCAGTTGCCCACCCTGGCCCAACACAAGGCGGTCGGTTCCGCACTCACGGGCTGGTTCGATTCAACCTCATTGAACGTATACAACCCAGCCGGATTATCGGGGGTGCGTTTAACAAGCTTGGAAATGGGCAGTATCGGCTATTTTGCCCGACTGAGTGATGGTCAACACGAATTAGATCGATCCAATCTCAATTTTTCTTATTTGTTGGTGGGTTTCCCCGTTTCGCGCCGTTGGTCAACTGCTTTCGGATTTATGCCGTATTCTTTTGTGAATTATCAGGTCGTGCAACAAGTCGACTCGGGCTTTGCGCAGTGGCGTGAAGAATTCAGAGGCAAAGGAGGCCTCAACCAAGTGCTGTGGGTTCATGGTTTTTCTTTGGGTAAACACTGGCACCTTGGGCTCTCCACACGATGGGTTTTCGGGAGTAAGGGACAAGAGCGACTGCAAGTTTACCCCTTTCAGGATAGTTTATTTCGCTACAACTTACGCATGACCGAACAAGCACGGATCTCTGATGTTCAATTCACGACTGGACTTCAATACAGACGTGTATTTGATGCCAATAAAACGGCATCCGCTTCAGGCCGCGCCCCATCAGGACGCGAGCAAACCACTGGTTTTCGGTTTATCCAGGCTGGCCTGTCGGTAGACCTACCCGCCACATTCAATGTTCGGCAGTCTGTTGTGGCCGATCGCTTCACCTACCAAGGGAGCAACTTGATTGTACGCGACACCTTGCAAAATACAAGCAGAGAAGGGGTGGCTATGAACATTCCGATGGGATGGTCGGCAGGTTTTCATTGGGGCATCAACCGGAGGTGGCAGTGGATGGGCGATGCTGGGCAAACTTCTTGGAGTAGGTTCAGATTTGCCGATGCGACGGACTCTCTAAATAATTCTTGGTTTGTGCGCAGCGGATTCCAGTTTACACCGGCTTGGGACCGCTACAAAGGTGACAGTCGACTCAAATCGATTCGCTACCGGATGGGCATGCGGTTCCAGAAGGGGCCTGTGGCCATTATGGGCGAGTCGATCGATGAGCTGGGTTTAAGTCTGGGTATGGGAATTCCTGTCCGCCGAATCCTATCGCAACCGATGCTCCACGCATCACTCGAAGTGGCCCAAAGAGGCACGCTCAACCAAGGCTTGGTTCGGGAACAGATGATTCGGCTCAGTTTGGGGCTTACCCTCAACGACACATGGTTTATTAAGCGTAGATACGATTAATCATGCCCGAAAATTTGGATATTTGCCGCCCGATCGCACAGCCCACTCAAGTTTGGCGGGGATTTTGCAGGAAACAATAAAGACCTTTACGCGTTTTAGCGCCTATCCATTAACCGTTACATCAGTTCATCATTTTACTATCCTCATAAAAAACATAGCCCATCATGAAAACGTCACGCATACTGTTCGTTCTGTTCATTTTTACCCTCGGACTCACATCAGCCGGGGCCCAAACCAATCCATGTACTCAGAAGTTTGGTGCCGATAGTGTAAAGACCATCCAGAGCATTTCGGTATATCGCGAATTTTTTAAACAAAAAAATTATGCGTCCGCTTTAGAGTCATGGATGTATGTTTTCGACAAAGCCCCTTGTGCGCGGGAGCAAACGCACATCGACGGCGTAATCATGTACAAGGCTTTTTTAGCTGAGAACCCGTCTGCCTCCCGGAAAGAGCAGTTGATCGATACCATTATTAAGATTTACGATGCCCGTATTCTCGCTTTCCCAAAATCGGCGGCTTCCACAACCGCGAGAAAGGGCGTGGATTTATTGGCTCTTCGCCCGGAGCCTAATGTAGAAGTGATGAATACCTTCAAAAATGCGTTGGAATTGGGTGGCAACGACGTGGAATCCTACGTACTAACCAACTATTTCAAAACGGTCCTCAAAGAGGTTGCTGCCGGGAAGTTCGATAAATCGGTGGCGGTAGATGTCTACAACCAACTCAATCAAACTGCGGATTTCAACATAGCCAATTCAAAGGATAGTACAGGCAAGGAGGCGGAGAAGTTTAACCAAGCCAAGCAGGTGCTTGATGCCGATTTAGCAGGCAACTTGGTGAAAGATTGCCAGGACATCCTACAAAATTTCGGTTCTCGATATGAGGCCAACCCAAGCGACAAAAAACTACGCGATTTGGTTTATGGAATGTTAATCGGAAAGGGATGTACCCAGGAGCCGATTTTTGTTCGGGTAGCCGAGAGTCGTTTAGCAGATACGGGTGAAGAGCGATTGGCTTTGTTGTTGGCGCGTATGTTCAAGCAGAAAGATCAGATGGAGAAAGCAATGGGCTTTTATCAGAAAGCCGTTACCGCTGCCCAGAATGACTCAACCAAATCCCAGTATTGCTACGAGATGGCGGCCATCTACAGCGACCAAGATCAACACGCTAAGGCCAGGCAAATGGCTCAGGAGGCCATCAAATACCGGTCTGATTGGGGAAAACCCTATATTTTTATCGGGGATTTGTATGCCTCGAGCGCTGGTCGGTGTGGTGAGGGAATCGCATCGCAATCGGTTTATTGGGCTGCAGTAGATAAATACAAAAAAGCACGTGAGGTTGATCCTTCGTGTGCCGATGAAGCCGCGCAGAGAATCAGTAAATACACCGGATATTTTCCAGATAAGGAAGCTTTGTTTTTTCAGAGCATCACGATTGGAAGCGGCTATTCCGTGGGCTGTTGGATTAATGAAGGCACAACCGTAAGGGCCCGGAATTGATCATCGGGTGTTCGGTAACGGTTTGATGTTGCTTAGACCCACTGTGCTTTGCATCGGAGTGCTGACAGTGGCAGCACTCTCCTGCACAAAAAAAGAACGAATTGTGCCTAAACCTCCGCATGTGGGCGTAGAGATTGCGCGCGATGTGGAGTTGATCTTTTCGGATTCTGGACGGGTGCAAGTGG
>VGGT01000173.1 GCA_016868485.1 Bacteroidota bacterium | reverse complement strand
TTTGGGTAATTTTTTGCGCTTCCCCGTGCAAGCGATGCAAAACGGGGGTGGTGCCTTCATTATCCCTTATTTGGTTTGTTTTCTGGTGATGGGTATTCCATTATTGTGGATTGAGTGGGGCGTGGGTAGATACGGTGGCCGAAGGGGCAACCACAGCACCCCCTTCATTTTGGATCAAATGGGTAAGGGTCGATTTTGGAAGTATTTCGGGGTTTTTGGCATTTTCACCAATATTGCCGTGGCAGCCTATTACTGCTACATCGAATCGTGGACCTTGGCCTATGTCTACCACAGCCTGATTCAGACCTTCCAGTCGATGGGCCAGTCGGAGGTGGCCGCTTTTTTTGGGAAGTATGTGGATGTCGGCAACAGCACATCCGGCATTCCGTATGAATCCGTTGTGTTTTATGTGGCCTGTCTTTTCCTGAACATTTGGATCCTATCGCGCGGTCTGAGTGGAGGGGTTGAACGAGTCGCCAAAATTGGGATTCCTCTTTTGATGTTTTTCGGTTTGTTTCTCGCTTTTAAGGGTTGGACATTGGGCAGTTCGGGCGCAGCTGCTGGATGCACCGATTGCAACAGTTGGTTGGGCATGGACTACCTTTGGAAGCCCCAATTCGATAGTTTGTGGAACCCTAAAGTATGGCTGGCAGCTGCAGGGCAGATTTTCTTTACCCTATCAGTGGGAATGGGAACGATACAATGTTATGCCGCCTATGTGCGTTCAAAGGATGATATCGCCCTCAACGCGATGTCGGCGGGCTGGATGAATGGCTTCGTGGAGATCGTTTTGGGTGCCAGTATTGTAATCCCCATCGCTGTGGGGTATCTGGGACTCGATTGGGTGAAAGAGAATGCTGGATTTTCGACAGCTTTTGAAACGATGCCATTTTTATTCAATAAATGGGGCGTTTTATTGGGTACGATAGCCGGAATGATGTGGTTTGGCCTGTTGTTTTTTGCTGGCATAACATCCTCTTTGGCCATGGGCACACCATGGATGGGCTTCATGCGCGATGAGTTTGGATGGAAAACCGCCAAAGCGGCTTGGTCGTTCGGTGCCTTAGTTTTGGTTATGGGATTGCCTACTGTTTTGTTTTTCGACAAGGGGGTATTCGATGAATACGATTATTGGGCAGGAACCGTGTCTTTTGGTGGTTTCGCCCTGGCTGAGACCATCTTATTTGCATGGGTGCTGGGCATAGACAAAGGTTGGGCAGAAATTACAAGAGGGGCGGATATGAAAGTGCCCTCGATCTACAAGCCCATCATCAAATATGTGACACCTACTTTTTTACTCGCTGTTTTTTTAGGTGCGCTATTCACCCCCAAAAACAACGACTGGTCGCGCGCTTTTCGTGAGGGCTGGGAATTGGACCCATCAAGTATCATTGGCAACATTACCCACAAGGGATTGATGGCCAATCGCAGCTACTTCTCTACCGACTTCGAGTCGGAAGTTGGTGGCACAGTCGATTCTGTGCAAGCCCAAGCAGGGGGTGGCTTTGTCGTGCACATCCGTTCGGTCGACCAAACGACCAAGCACTATACATTCGATTCGGATGCTGAAGCCGCTGTGTCTAACGGCGACCAGATCAAGGTGGGTAGCGCCATCGCCCATGGATCGTTCACGAATAGGGTATTTTACATCGATATGGCTCGCCTGGGCCTCATTGGTTTGTTCGGATTTATTGCCTGGCAGGTGTTCCGCGCAACCAAGCGAAGAGAGCGACTGGGTTTTACCAGGCTTACCGAAACTGAAGATGATGACCTTAGCTCACCCACCAATTAAATCTACCCTATGAGTGACTCTGCATTTTGGATGATGATGTTCGTCAAGATTTCTGTGACCCTCATCACAGCCTATTTTTTTTGGCAGGTTTTGGAAGCCAACAAGCGCAAGACCGATTGAACCTTTGAAGGATCAGCACATAACGACATTGTTGTATGGTGGGGGGCGAAGAGCGGGGCGGTTGGCGCCGATTTTGGGAACTAAGTCGTTCCGAACGCTATGGTGCCACAGTTCTTATGGTGTTGTTGTCGGGGCACCTGGTTTTTCGCTTCTACGATTACAAATATCCCCCAAAACCATCTGTTGCGGTGGTTGAATGGACCCAAAAAGAAATTGATTTTGCTGCAACAGTAGATGGTATGGAACGGGGCGATCAATTCGGTGTCATCTCACCCTTGAAGCCGTTTATATTCGAGAAAACAGATTCGGCTCAATTCGTAGGCATGGGATTGTCACCCAGAACCGCCGCCTCATTACAGAGGTTTCGCGATCGGGGAGGAGCGGTCCGCAGTTTAGCAGATTGGTATGCCCTTAGGGTTTTGCAGGATGACGAGAAGGAGCGTTTGGCACCCTACCTGCTGCTCCCGAAACCAACGGATCACAGGTACGGAACAGACAATCATCAGGCTCAGCACAGTGATCAAACCCTTGGTAACGAAACCGCACGCAGTCACAATGGCCTAAAGTCCGCCCGGGTTTGGTCTGTTCAAGACCTCAATCGATCCGATTCTGCCGAATGGGATGCCCTTCCCGGGGTAGGACCGGCAACTGCACGGCGCATCGTGGAATACAGGGAGCGCTTGGGTGGATATCTTCATGTGGCGCAATTGCTCGAAATTTATGGCATGGACAGTGCTCGGTATGAGTCTATTTTACCTTTTGTGACTTTGAAAGACCGGGCAAGCATCCGTCGGATTTCGTTGAATCAATGCAGTGAGTCGGAATTGGCAGAACACCCCTATGCAGGACGCACTCTGGCGCGCAGGCTCATGGCTTTTCGTGAACGCCACGGATCACTTCCACCGCCTGACTCCCTCTTAAAGATCAAACTGTATGGGGTTGACTCTGGAAAGTTGAGCCGATTGTTGCCGTACCTCGATCCGTAATGCTCATTTTGATCGGCTAAATAGTTGTTGAACGGGTTGTTAACCCGCGCTTTGCCGTATTTTTGCACCGCACAAAAATCCCCTTAAGTTATGGCCAACAGCGCATATGGATTGGATTTCTCCACCACCGAAAACCAGCGATTGATTGCCGAAATGGTGCAGACATTCGCTGCCCGTCATATCAAGCCCCAAATGATGGAGTGGGATGAGTCACAGGAATTCCCTGTTCACGTTTTCAAAGAACTGGGCAAAATGGGACTGATGGGCGTTTTGGTGCCCGAGACCTATGGAGGAAGCGGCTTCGGATACTTGGAATATGTAACGGCCATTCGAGAGTTGGCCCGGGTAGATGGTTCAATAGGCTTGTCGATGGCCGCCCATAATTCCTTGTGCACAGGCCATATTCTTCAGTTTGGTAGCGAAGAACAAAAACAACGATGGCTGCCTAAATTGGCCACGGCTGAATGGATTGGTGCATGGGGATTGACTGAGCCCAATACGGGTTCGGATGCGATGAGGATGATGACCGTTGGCCGTCAAGATGGCGATTATTGGGTTATTAATGGTGCCAAGTGCTGGATTACACACGGCAAGTCGGGCGATGTGGCCGTTGTAATGGTCAGAACAGGCGAATTGCTCGACTCACATGGCATGACCGCTTTTGTTATAGAAAAGGGGCATCCTGGATTCAGTAGCGGACGGAAAGAGAATAAATTGGGAATGCGGGCGTCTGAAACGACCGAGCTGTTGTTCAATGACTGTAGGGTTCACAAAAGCCAGATTCTGGGTCAGGTGGGAGCGGGATTCATACAGGCGATGAAGGTGCTCGACGGAGGTCGGATCAGCATCGCCGCGCTGTCATTGGGAATCGCCTGTGGGGCGCTCGATGCCTCCATTCAATATGCCGATGAGCGAAAGCAATTCGGTAAGTCTATTCGTGCGTTCCAGGGCATAGCATTCAAGTTAGCCGATATGGCCACCGAATTGGAAGCCGCTGAGCTCCTGACCCTTCAGGCAGCCTGGCTCAAAAATGAACACAAGCCGATGACCCGAGAGTCGGCCATGGCCAAGTATTATGCGTCCGAGGTGGCCGTTCGGGCATCCACAGAGGCCATTCAAATTTTTGGAGGGTATGGCTACACCAAGGATTTCCCCGTAGAGAAGTTCTATCGCGACTCCAAATTGTGTACAATAGGTGAAGGCACCAGTGAAATTCAGAAATTAGTAATTGCTCGTCAAATTTTGAAGTCCTGATTATTTTGCGTACCTTTGCGCCTCTTAAGAAAAATTCTTCATGATTAAAAT
>VGGT01000172.1 GCA_016868485.1 Bacteroidota bacterium | reverse complement strand
TCGAAACGCTGAAGGCACGACTGGACTGGTGAAGGCTGAGTCGGAAATAAGCTCTGCCTCGGCATTAGGTGCCACTTTTGAATCTGCATCCCGCAAGGAACTAGAAAGCTTGAAAATTGACCAAGGGGTAAAGGTCAAGGCTCTTTCATCAGGCAAGTTAGCCCAAGCGGGTGTTCGGGTAGGGTTTATCATTACCCGAGTCGACAAATCCCCTGTGGGCAACCCGTCCGAACTTTCTCGACTCCTGAGTCAATCGCGTGATGGCATTTTGCTCGAGGGTTATTATCCTAATGGCACCAAGGCCTACTATGGGGTGGGGATGTGAGAATTACCTTAGTGTATTTTAACTTGTCGATGATCAAGATATGTATTCTTAACCAATTTCCTCAACGAGGATGGTTCACTTTTGCCTTTGTATGGGTGATTTGCACGCAACTTGGGGCTCAAACCGCAACGAACCTCCCCTGTGGTTCGGGGCCTACCCCCTTATCTAATCTGCAATGGATTGAGGAAATGCGGCGTTCGGGTTTGATCGATGGTCATCAGATCGAATCACAAGAGCCGGTCTATTTTATTCCGATGACTATTCACTTATTGAGTCGCGACAATGGCAGTGGTACATTGGAATTAGCGGTGTTGTTTCAAACGCTATGTGAACTCAACGATAAGTTCCGTCCTTCTGGCTTGCAATTTTATCTGAAAGGCAACATCAATCATATCCAGAATTCTTTGTATTACAATCTGCCAGACTATCAGAGTTCCTTTGCGATCAACAGCCAATATAATGTAGCCCGAAGCATCAACATTTATTTTTTGAATCTCAGTGTTATGGGATTGTGTGGGTTTGCCAATTACCCCAACACGGGCATGCCAAACGACCCTTTGCGACAAGGCGCTGTTTATATGGGTATTGCTTGTTCAGGCATTGGAAATACAACTTTAGCGCATGAAATTGGTCATTTTTTAAATTTACCGCACCCTTTCGACGAAACCTCTTCCCAGCCTTCGGCCATTTGGGCAGAACGTGTCACTCGTAATTGGCAAGAGCCGCCTCCACGCTATTCTGCCAATTGTGCTGTGGCGGGCGATCGTTTTTGTGATACCCGTGCCGATTACCGCGATCAACGCTGGAATTGCCCTTCTCAACCAACCGCTATAGACATCAATGCTGACCTTTTTAACCCCGACGAAAGTCTTTATATGAGTTATTCCTACGATCAGTGTGCCAGTCGTTTTTCGGTGGAGCAGAGTCAGGCCATGCGTGCAACTGTTTCAGGACCCGCTCCATCGCGGGGATATTTGATGACGCCACCGATGTTGCCCTTTGATTCCCTTTTGGGCACTACCCAGGTCGTCTACCCCGCCGACAGTAGCTCAGGACATCCAGCGAATTGGGTTTACATTCGTTGGCGGAGGGTGCCTGGTGCCGATCGGTATGCCATCAGGGTGAGGCGACCTACGGGCACTGTTGCTGAATGGATGGTGGAAAGTGGAGATACCTCCTTTTTATATACGGGCTCTGACCTTCGCCCCTTGTTTACCTACCGAATTTCGGTAAAAGCACTGAACCACGGCTGGTTTTGTTCGCCTTACAGCCAGGATGTTGTTGCGACCCTTTCTGATTCTTTTTTACCATGTCCCATCAATAGTGTACCTGCTGTGCAGCATGCTGCCGTAAGAGCCGACAGCACGGCATTGCTGAGGGCAACTCCTTCTATTTCTGGTCATAGCATACTGTGGCGTGCTCCTGGAATCGGTTCCCCATTCGTTCATCAGGGCACGCGCTACATGGCACCAGGGGCCTCCCGAACCCTATCGTACACAGTACATGAAGCAGCGGATGCCTATTTGTTTGGTTTGAGTCCTGGTCCGTTTCTCCCAGATTCGCCTGCATTCCCCGGCTTGTTTGCAACAATGCCGCAGCAGGGCGTTGATTATTACACACGAATTGCTCGTGTGGTGCGCTGGGATTGGGCCAGTATTCGAAGTGCCGGTGCAGCATCTGGTTTGATACAAATTTGGGGAGGAGGCGGAATTTCACCCGGCACTCCCACATTGATTGCTCAACGGGCTTGGCAAGTTTCTGGACCTGGCGAGCATCAACTTCCATTGGCGCTCTTATTGGATTCCGGGGCATATCAAATTCGTTTTTTGGTTGATTCGGGTAGTGCGCCATTATGGATGAGTCAAGGAGGAGCACATTTTCCCTACGCTATGCAGAATGACTGGGTTATTGACAGTACCAATATGTCGGCGGTATCTGGTGGTTGGGAAATGGGTGGAATATTCGATTGGCGCTATATGGCCTTTTGTTTGGGTCCTTCAACAGTAGTACACCAAACTGTTTTGCCGAATCGGCTCATCATGGTTGAACCCACTTCAAGTTGCTTGGGGGATAGCTTTCATGTCCCTGTACAGTTCGATCTGGATGGAAGTCTGTTGCAATTTGGCTTCGAGTTTACGTATGATAGCACCAAGATTCATTTTTTGGGTGTAGAGTCGACGCAACCTGCGCTCTCGGGTGTTTTGCTCAATGTACAATTTTCTGGCCCAGGCAGGCGACAGCTCAGTGGGCAGTTGTTGTCGTCTGTGGGGTGGACAGCTATTGCTCCTTTGTTCCATCTTCGTTTTCAGAGGATAGCGCCTGGTGATGTTTTAATCGAATGGGTACCCGGCTCTTGCTTCGTTCAAACACCCCTGGGAATAGCCCATTCATTTTTGTTTCGTGGAACCGTTGGCAGGGATAGCACCTGTGCTTTACTGAACGGAATTATGACTTATGCCAATTCGGTTCATTCACCACTATCGGGTTGGACTATTCGGGGCGAATCGTTGTCTGCCGCCACTTGGGATGCCACAACCAACCCCAGTGGTTTCTTTCAAACAGCAATGCCTCCTGCTCAACGCTACAATCTTGAACTCACATCACCAGTTTCATGGGGAGGGATAAATGCGACCGATGCATTATGGGTTTCACGTTTCTTTTCTGGTCTCATTTCACTCGACTCTCTTGCTTGTAAGGCTGCAGATGTTAATGCTACTAATCATGTAAACGCTACGGATGCTCTTCAGATTAGCCAGCGATTCTCAGGTCAAAGAACCACTTTCTTACGATCCGACTGGGTGTGTCACCCCTCTTTTGTTGATCTTGCCACGGGGCCGTTAGCGTTACCCTTAAACATACGGGTTTTGGCTACGGGCGATGTCAATGGCAGCTATATTTTGCTACCTCCTTAATTCATAAGAGAAGATCCTAATCGTTGACTTGCTTTAAACAATAAGGAAAAACCAAAAATGATTAGAAAAAATATACATGCAAGTTGTTATTTCTTTGAGAATGATACGCTTTACGATGGCCTTTCAGAGTCAATTAAAAGAAAAAAGCCATCCGGTGGGATGGCTTTTTTGTTGCGGTCTCGTAGGGATTCGAACCCCAAACCTTCTGATCCGTAGTCAGAATACATACTGGTAGTTTATCAATAGTTGCTTGGCAAATATAGGCTAAAATAGCTTGTAATGGCCATTTTATAAAATCTTCCTTTAGGTTATTTATCGATAATAGTTGGTTAATTTGTATCTTCGTATGCAAATTGTATGCAAATCGAAAATCAACAAAAAACCTGCCCTGCTCATGAAGAACGAATGTTTTATCTCCATTTACCTTGATACCCGAAGACTTTTAAACGACGTACAACCTTTGCAGTTATTTCATCCCTTGCTATATTACAGGTCTAAACCAACTAACTATGAAATACGCTGTTTTATTCATTGCGCTATTGTTTGCGGGATGTGATGAAGGGTCATCAACTGACGGGGGTTATGAGACTTTTACTATAGCTGGGGAAACTATGCAAGTAGCTAAAGAGGATTTCCCTAAATCTATGAGCTGGGATGATGCGCAGAGCGCCTGTGAAGGGTTGGGCAACGGCTGGAGGCTACCCAGTGAAGATGAGTTAAAAGCAATGTATGAGCAGCTGCACAAGCAAGGCAAGGGCAATTTTAAGGATGATTGGTATTGGAGCAGTTCGCAGAGCCTTTCGCGCAGCGCCTGGCTCGTGGGCTTCCTCGATGGCAGTGTCGGCTACGACGTCAACGGCAAGGGCTTCAACTACCGAGTGCGTGCTGTTCGGGCTAAGCCTTAACCATTCAGCTATTTAACTATTTAGCGACTTAAGGGGGTGGCAGATCAGGATCAGATCAATCAACTACGTGCTGAATTGGCAGAGAC
>VGGT01000171.1 GCA_016868485.1 Bacteroidota bacterium | reverse complement strand
CGCCTTTTCCTTTGGAACATCCGGTGATTTTTCCGTACAACTCAGCCATCACTGATCCTGGGGATAAACCACACGCCAATGCGTGGCCGTGGTCGCGATAGGCCGTGATCACAGAATCATCGCTGCGGATGACTGAATAGGTACCGGCCACCACGGCTTCTTGTCCGATATACAAATGGCAAAACCCTTTGATTTTTTGTTGGCCGTATAATTGGGCGCACTTCTCCTCGAAGCGACGAATCAATTGCATTTGTTCGTACCAACGAAGGTAGGTTTCTTTCGATATTTTTGTCCGCGGCATGCTGGCAACCAATGATAAAAGGTGAAACAGGGCGCAAATATACATGGCTTTTCGATTTAAACGAATGAGAACGAGTTGAGCAGCATGAAATTGAAGCATTTAAGCCTTGCCAACTTTAGGCTAACCGAACAAGCATCCTACGCCTTCGACGCGAAACTCACCGCCATTACGGGCGCCAATGGCAAGGGGAAAACCAATCTCATTGATGCGATCCATTATTTATGCTTGGCCCGAAGCTATTTTCATCCGCACGATGAACGATTGATGCGGTTCGGGGCGTCGTTTTTGTCGGTAGAGGGTCAATTTGATCGATCAGGACACGCGTTTAGGGTCCATGGCGCTTGGCGCCCGGGTGAAAAGGGGTTTCGTTGCGACGGAAAGGCGTATGACCGCTTATCTGATCATGTAGGCAGGTTTCCGGCGGTAATGATTGCACCCGTAGACATCAACCTCATCCACGAAGGTGGGGAGCAAAGGCGGAGACTTATGGACCTCACCCTCGCTCAGGAAGATCCCAAATACCTCGAAGAATTGAGTCGCTACAACCGGCTGTTGCGTCAAAAACAAGCGGTTTTGCGTGGCTGGCAAACCACAGGAATGGGCGACGAGGATTTGTTGCGGGTGCTCTCCGAGCAAATGCAGCCCTTGAATTTGAGCCTCTTTAATCGGCGAAGTAAATGGACTCAGGAAATGGCCACTTTGTTGATCGACCATTACCAACATATTTCGGGTGGACGAGAAGTTCCGTCGCTCGTTTACAAATCGGGTTGGCCTTTTATTGCTGAATCTGGAGTTGCTGGGGATCGAGATGAATTAATGAATAAGGCGAAAGAACCATTACCGATGGAGCGCATGCTGCACCAAGAAAAAAATAGCGGACGATGTCTGTGGGGAATCCACCGCGACGACCTTCAGTTTCTTCTGGATGGGCATTCGTTGAGGCCGCATGCATCTCAAGGTCAACAAAAGAGCTTTGTGATCAGCCTCAAACTGGCACAGGCTGAACTCATTCGACAAGCTTCGGGCACGCAGCCTTTACTGCTGCTCGATGATGTTTTCGAAAAACTGGATGAGCAGCGGGTGGCGGCTTTGCTTGAGCGGGTTTCTCATGAGCCCTACCATCAAGTATTCATCACCCATACCGAAGAGGACCGGGTGCGTGCCTTGCTCGGCAACAAAGCTGATGTAGATTACATAAAACTATAATTTTGGATGGAGCATTGAGGTGATTTCGTTCATCATTGCGCATGAGGGCTTTGAAATGACCTATATTTGCACAACCGTATAAAAAGCTACTATGCCAAGAGTGTTGATCACTGGAGCTGCCGGATTTTTGGGCTCTCATCTATCGGATCGGTTTATTCGTGAGGGATATCGGGTGGTGGGGATGGACAACCTCATTACGGGCGATTTGCGCAACATCGCGCACTTGATGAAGAAGGAGGAATTCGAGTTCTACCACCATGATGTGAGCAAGTTTGTGCATGTTGCTGGACCCATCGATGAAATTCTCCATTTCGCGTCGCCAGCAAGTCCAATCGATTATTTAAAAATACCGATTCAAACCTTGAAGGTGGGCTCATTGGGCACCCATAATTTGTTGGGACTTGCCCGTGAGAAAAAGGCACGTATTCTGGTGGCATCCACCTCGGAAATTTATGGTGATCCGTTGGTACACCCCCAAAATGAGTCGTACTGGGGCAACGTGAACCCAGTAGGTCCGCGTGGGGTCTACGACGAGGCCAAGCGCTTTCAAGAGGCCATCACCATGGCCTACCACACCTATCACGGGCTGGAAACACGCATCGTGCGCATTTTCAATACGTACGGTCCGCGCATGCGCCTCAACGACGGACGGGCCCTTCCGGCTTTTATCGGACAAGCACTTCGCGGTGAAGACATCACCGTTTTTGGCGATGGATCACAAACCCGTTCATTCTGTTATGTGGATGACCTGGTGGAGGGGATTTTTCGCCTGCTCAAAAGCGACTATGCAGGCCCGGTGAACATCGGTAATCCGGTTGAAATTACCATCCGGGAATTCGCTGAAGAGATTATTGGCCTCACAGGAACTTCCCAGAAGATTGTCTACAAACCGCTTCCCGCGGATGATCCCAAACAAAGAAAACCCGACATCAGCCTGGCTAAAAAGCTACTGAATTGGGAGCCGAAGGTGGATCGGGCCGATGGACTGCGAATTACCTACGATTATTTCCGGTCGCTTCCGGAAGAGGAACTTTACAAGGAGGCACATGGACGAACATTCGAACGAAAGTGATTTAGCAGCTCCTGAGGACTCCCCAATGCCTCAGGGGGCTCATGAGGTGCGTCTTTCATCAACCGATGAATACCCATCGGATGGGTTGATACCGAACAAATCACCACGCGCCGAACATGCAGCCTACACAGACTATACCGGTCTTCCTCGGGTGAAACGGCCTTGGCCGCCGCCGGGCTACCAAGCTCCTTCTGAATTACCGCGGCTGTGGTATGCCGTTTGTACCCGCCCCCGTTTTGAGAAAAAAACCCGTGTATTTCTGGAACGGGAAGAAATCCCCAATTGGCTGCCTCTTCAACGCAGTCAACGTCAGTGGAGCGACCGCAAAAGAATGGTCGATGCCCCGGTGTTTAACTCTTATATTTTTGTTCACATCACTGAAAGTGAGTTTTACAAAACCCTCAATACCTACGGGGTAAGTCGATTTGTCTACTACAACGGAAAACCGGCGGTGGTGCCCGATCGCGATATCGACTTTTTAAGACGGGTTTTTGATGAGGGCTACACGGTAGAGGCACGACCCATTTCCTTTCAACTCGGGATGCGGGTTCGGATTATGCGGGGTGCATTTGCAGGCCGCGAAGGTATTTTGGTGGCGGAGGGCAATAGGCAGCGTTTCAGGGTCGATTTGAAGCAGATTGGTCAGTCTATCTTGTTCGACTTTACCCCTGATGCGTTGGAACCTATTGAGGCTCGGCCGGATGAGTCTATCAACAACAGCCCTACCGAATAACTTTTGCCAGTTGAGGCCGGGCTAGATGAGTCTATCAACAACAGTCCTACCGAATAACTTTTGCCAGGATTCAACAAGCATCACGTGCCATTCGACGTGCTCCCTTTTTTCAACTCTCGAAATTTCATGTGGGTTTGGGTGGGTTTGGCTATATTTGTAACCCGATTGGCGTTATGCGATTCGAGGGCCCTTAGCTCAGTCGGTTAGAGCGTCTGACTCATAATCAGGTGGTCGTAGGTTCGAGCCCTACAGGGCCCACGTGATAATCAAGGAGTTACCAATAAAAATCGGTGGCTCCTTTTTTTATGTGCATACAATTTGCATACAGAAGGCGTCAAAACCTCATCGCCTTACACGTGCGAACAGATAGAACATTAACCGATCACTTGCCGTGATCGCTGCCATCATCATTGGCCGTAAACTGAATGGACACTCGTCAATTGGCGTACGTTGCCTCAAAGGAACTGCTGACCGCGCCCCACCGCACGAAGCCAATGGTTAAATAGTTGAATGGTTAAGGTTTAGCCCGAACAGCACGCACTTGGGTGCCGTTGCTCTTGTTGTCGTTGAAGACATTGCCACTGCCGAAGCTCACGTTCCAGGCGCTGCCCGAACTGATCTGCGAACTGCTCCAATAGTAGGCATGCTGAAAATTGCCCTTGCCTTGCATGTGCAACTGCTCATACATAGCCACTAGCTCATCCTTGATTGGTAGTCGCCAGCCGTTGCCCAATCCTGCACAGGCGCTCATCGCATCTTTCCAATTCATCCGGTCGGAAAAGTCCTTTTCAGCTACTTGTATTTTATCTCCAGTAATCGGATGATTTATGTATAGTGGCATAGTTAGTTGGTTAGACCTGCAATATAGCAAGGGATGAAATAACTGCAAAGGGGCAGACTGCCTTGCGTTTGAAACACAAATCCCAATC
>VGGT01000170.1 GCA_016868485.1 Bacteroidota bacterium | reverse complement strand
GATTCACTGCTACACGAAGCGGGGGTCGCTTTCCATGATGTGGCCGCATGCGCCACAGGTACGCAGGGCTTCGCTGCCGTAGTATTCCTTGAAGTGGGGGATGAAATCCGTTTCGATGTTCTGCAGACTGAAGTAGGCCGCATGCAGGGGGTGGTTGCACTGCTCGCAAAACCACATCAGTCCGTCGCGCAAACCGAGCCCCACCCGAACCCGCTCCACCACCAATCCGATCGAGCCCTCACTGCGCACCGGCGAGTGGGGTACGCCTGCCGGGCAAAGAAACATATCGCCGGGTCCGAGATGCAGGTCGCGGCTTTGTCCGTCTTCCTGAATGCGCACGGTGATCTGTCCTTCCAACTGATAGAAGAGCTCTTCTGTTTCGTTGTAGTGGTAGTCTTTGCGGGCGTTGGGTCCGCCCACAACCATCACGATGTAGTCTTTACCCAGGGGATAGAGGTTTTTGTTGGCAACCGGGGGCTTCAGCAGGTGGCGGTTTTCGCCAATCCACTGCATAAGGTTAAAGGGCGGGGCTATGGCCATGGGGTATGGGTTTAAATCGCCAAAATAGGAAGAAATGCTAAATCAATGCTCAATCAAAATCGCTCCTACTGCCCCAACACCTGGAGTGCGCGCTGCAGTACGGGATCGCGGCGGTGGAGCACGCGGTAAAATCCTTCTGAGTTATAGAGTTGCCGCCCCAGGTAGGCTTTGAGCCAATGGGCAATCTCTGCTTGTTCCGACTTCCACTGCGGTGCGTTGGGGGTGAAGTCGTCGAGTTGAACGAATGAGGGTAATCCGCTCAGCACCGCGGTCGGGAGGCTGTTTTGGGCGGCGAAACCAGCGGCGCTGCCTGCTGCGGTGAGTTCTTTTCTGTAGCGGTCGGAGCAGTAGTAGCTGTAGCGGATGAGCTCGCCACTGCTGATCAGGCTGTAGAGCAGGCTGCCCAGTTTCGGGCCTTCCTCGCTCACCACGCTATCGGGCATAATACCCCCACCGGCGAACACACTACGCCCACTGGCTGTACGGTAGCGGGTGGTGTCGCTTGCTGGTGAATGCTTCGCCTTAAGCTCGTCGTCTGGCCATTCGAGCCCCAAGTCGTCGTACGGCTTTTGGATGCATCGACCGCTCGGGGTGTAGTAGCGGGCCACGGTCAGGCGCAAGCCGGCACCAGCCTGAAGGTCGAACTGTTCCTGAACGGTTCCCTTTCCGAAGCTGCGGCGCCCCATCAGCAACCCCCTGTCCCAATCCTGCACACTCCCGGCGATGATCTCACTCGCCGATGCCGATCCCTCGTCGATCAGCACCAACAGCTTTCCCTGCTCAAAGCGACCCAAGCGCGAAGCGTTGAATTCCTCGCGCGGTTTGGTGCGCCCCTCCGTATAGGTGATGAGTTTGTTGCCGTCAAGAAATTCATCGGCCAAGTCGGTGGCCGCGTTGAGGTAGCCACCCGGGTTGCCCCTCAGGTCGAGAATCAGTCGTTCAATTTTCTGCTGTCGGTTGAGGCGGTCGAAGGCCTCGCCGAATTCCTGCATGGTGGACGCGGCGAATTTGTTGAGGCGGATGTATGCCGTACCCGGTTTGATGTGGTAGGCCAAGTCGAGGCTATAAATGGGAATTTTATCGCGCACCACGGTGAAATACAAGAGGCTGGGTTGGCCGCTTCTGAAGATTCCGAGTTTCACGCGGCTTCCCTTTTTCCCCCTCAGCTGATGGATCACCATTTGGTTGGTGAGATCCGGTCCACCCAAGGGCTTGCCATCGACTTCTACGATTTTATCGCCCGCTCTGATGCCGGCCTGTTCGGACGGCCCCCCAGAGAGGGCGGCCACCACCAGCACGCTGTCGTTGAGACGGGTAAATTCAACGCCTATACCCTCGAAAGACCCCTCAAGAGGCTCGTTGGCGGCCTGAAGATCTTCGGCGGGGAGGTAGGCGCTGAACGGGTCGAGTTGCGCCAGCAGCGCATCGATGGCTGGCTTATGGAGGGAGTCGACCGAAACAGAATCCACATACACCTTTTCGATGAGTGAAAGCACCTCTTGGAGGGGATTTGCCGCGGTCGATTCAGGCGTGGGTCCGAGTGGGCCACCGCTGTGGAGGCGGTATCCGGCCCACATACCCAGTAGGGTGGTGAGACCGAGCAAAAGGGGCAGGCGCCAACTGCTGTTGGGGCGCGACGAACGGTCATTGTTTCCCTTTAAATTGGGTTCGGAGGGTTCCGGGGGCGAGGATTGGGTTTCCAGAGAAAGAAATGGTTAATTCAAGAAAAAGCGTGTGCAAAAATGAGGTTATTTTGGTGAACCTAATGCAATGTTCCTCATTTTTGTGCCGACAAACGATACGCTACCACAGCCCGATCAAAATGCCCGATCATTCGAACCCTAAACTTCGGCGAACAGCGCCCCAAAAATCCACCTCGATGCAAGGAAGGGTGACGACTGAAGACATGGTAAAGCCCACCGAACAAGCATCGACCTACAGCCATTTTGATCGCCTTTCGACCCGCGCCATGCTGCGGATCATGAACCGAGAAGACCGCAGTGTGCCCCGGTCAGTGGGCCGGGCTCTGCCACAAGTCGAAAGGCTCGCGGAGGCCATATTCCAACAAATGAGTACGGGCGGACGGCTGTTTTACCTTGGTGCCGGCACCAGTGGGCGCTTGGGCATTGTTGATGCGAGCGAGTGTCCTCCCACCTTCGGGGTGGAAGCCGGTCGGGTAGTTGGCCTCATAGCCGGGGGTGATGCCGCCATCCGCAAGGCGGTAGAATTTGCCGAAGACCAGGCCGAAGGTGGATGGAAAGACCTGCAGGCCCATCAGATTAGCGCAGGCGACATGGTGGTGGGCTTAGCCGCATCGGGCACTACGCCCTACGTAGTGGGGGCCTTGGCCGAGTGCCGCCGACACAATATCCCCACAGGATGCATCACCTGCAACCAAAACACACCCCTGGAGGCGCAGGCAGACTACCCCGTTGTGGTTGTGGTGGGGCCAGAGGTCATCAGCGGATCCACACGCCTCAAAAGCGGTACCGCGCAGAAACTTGTACTGAATATGCTCACCACCACCGTTATGGTGCGCCTGGGTTACGTGCGTGGCAACCGTATGGTGCATATGCAGCTCAGCAACCACAAGCTCTGGGACCGCGGAATCCGAATGTTGCAGCAGGAATACCCCATTACGGAAGCAGAAGCGCGGCACCTCCTCAAAATGCATGGTTCTGTTGATGCCGTCATGCGGCAGTTTGAGTCGCCCAGGTCGGAATCAACCGCTTCAGATCCCCATGCATCACATTGAGCCCTTTTTTCGCTGGGTCGACGAATACAGCGCCTGCGCAGATGAATATTCGCCCTTCTACGGGCGGGCTTATTCCGAATTCCAGTACACCCACAGCATCTACAACTACCTCATCCATCCACAATGGGATGAATTTGGGTCGGAGACCTTATTTATCAAAATTTTATATGTCGACTACCACGACGGCTTTGCGGTGCTTGAATTCATCGGTGAATGGAACGACGCGGTAAACAACGATGTCATGCAACTCAAATCAGAAGTATTGGAGGTGCTCCTGCGCAACGGGATCCAAAGATTCCTGTTGTTGGGCGAGCATGTACTTAACTTTCACCCGTCCGACGACTGCTATTATGAGGATTGGTTTCAGGATGTCGACGATGGCTGGATCGTGGCCATCAACTTCCGCGACACCGTGCGCGAGGAATGGAGCCGCTGCGGCATCGATCAGTTCCTGCACTACGGGGGTGAACTCGATGATATGCCTTGGCAAAAATACCATCCCAGCGAACTGTTTCGTTATGTCGATGGTTTGGTCAGTCGTCGACTCAGCATTTAATTGTTCCCTTTAAAACCCTCAACCCCCATTGGCACGACCACAATTCAACAGCAACCAAAGTGTTGGCACCGACGACGTGCCTAAAGTACGCCTCAGTGGCGCAGCCTTGAGCCGATTCCTCCAGCTGCTGCGGTATATGCGTCCCTACCGCAGGGCCTACTTCCTTGGATTGCTCATGCTGGTGCTTTCGAGCCTGTCATCGCTCTCTTTTCCATGGCTCATGGGGCAACTGATCGACACTTCGCTCGGTCAACTGCCTTCCGACGACGCAGGAATGCCTGGGGCCGGCAGAGGACCCAGCCTGTCTTGGGACCTCAATGGACTGGCCTGGGTGCTGGTGGGCGTCCTCATTTTGCAATCGATCTTTTCCTTTGCACGGGTTTACCTCTTCGTGCGCGTGGGCGAGTCGACCCTGGCCGACCTCAGGCGCGACACCTATGCGCACCTTTT
>VGGT01000169.1 GCA_016868485.1 Bacteroidota bacterium | reverse complement strand
TTGGTCGAAAAATTCCCTGCAGATTGAGGGGGAATTGCAGGTAACGGCACTGAAATTCCGCTTTGAACTGCCTGTTGAATGGCATTTGCCGTAATTGAATCCAATCGACTAGCCAATTCACTGATTGTTATACTTCTTCGAAAATGAATTGAATCTACTTGAATGATTCCAAGATTTAAGCCTACACTTTGGATCGTTTGCGCTGGAATATTAAGATAATCTCTTGCTTCCACCGACAGTAAAGTATCGTTTCGGTAGGCCAAACGCAAAAAACCATCGGTTGAATCTACGAGAACATCAGGATAATCGAGGACCACATCCTTCATATTTAGGTGAAATGTACCTACGGGTAGACCCAAGCCTGGCTCCCAGTCGGGCTTCACCCAGTTATCGGGTTGGAACCGCTCTTTCAGACAAGACGAAAGTAGAAAAATTATAAAAACACCGCCAAGAATTGGCATTCTGCATTGAATACTTTTGATATGTGATAATGGCATCACTCTTTCGATTTGGGGCATAACCCGTTGAAATAGGGGCATAACCCGTTGAAATAGGGGGATAATCCGTTGAAATAGGGGGATAATCCGTTGAAATAGGGGGATAATCCGTTGAAATAGGGGAATAACCCGCTGAATACAAAAGTACATAAATTTCGTCTGAATTGTTTTTTGGCTATTTTTGAGGCTGAACATATGACAAAACTATCTCAAAAGATTCTGGAGTTGCGCGATTCAGAAACGCTTGCAATGGCAGCGCGCAGCAGGGCATTGACCGCACAAGGTTTTCCCGTCATTAATTTAAGTCTCGGTGAGCCCGATTTTCCAACACCGCTTCACATCCAAGAGGCTGCACATGACGCTATTCGAGATAATTTTACTTTCTATACCCCGGTTGCAGGATATTCAGACACGCGCCAAGCAGTGGCGGAGAAATTATGGCGCGACAACCAACTGGTGTTTTCGCCTGAACAAATCGTATGCAGTACGGGTGCCAAGCAGTCCATAATCAATTTATTGTTATGCATCCTCAATCCGGGCGATGAAGTGCTCCTACCTGCCCCGTATTGGGTGAGTTATTTGAGCATGATAGAATGGGCATCGGGCATCCCTGTGGTTTTGCCCAGCGGTGTAGATCAATCCTACAAAGTGAGTCCGGAACAAGTGGAAGCCGCAATCACGCCCAAGACAAAAGCATTTCTGTTTTCCTCGCCTTGCAATCCGACGGGAAGTGTTTATTCGGCTGCTGAGCTTGAGGATCTGGCGCGCGTTTTTAGAAAATTCCCAGACATTATTGTCATTTCTGACGAAATATATGAATACATCAATTTTCTGCCGCAACACGACAGCATCCTTCATTGTGCTGGAATGCAAGAGCGGGGGGTGTTGATCAATGGCTTATCGAAGGGATTTTCCATGACTGGCTGGCGTTTTGGCTATCTAGCCGCAAGCCAAGAAATTGCCACCGCCTGCGTCAAGCTACAAGGACAATTCACAAGTGCCACATGCAGCATTACCCAGAGGGCGGCCATTGCCGCATTGACGGGCGACTTAGCACCCACGCACCTCATGTGCGATGCCTTTCGCAGACGTCGAGATCTGGCATTAGCGGGGCTGCTTTCCATTCCCGGCATTCGTTGTAATCGTCCGGACGGAGCCTTTTATTTGTTCCCCGATATCACGCACTACCTGGGGCGAAGTTTCAAGGGTCAAGCCATACAAGACGCGGGTGCACTGTGTGACTACTTACTCAACGAGGCATATGTGGCTTTGGTGGCTGGTGACGCTTTTGGGGCGCCTGGTTGCCTGCGCATTTCATATGCAACCAGTGAGGATCGGATTATAGATGCTGTTCATCGCATTGCCAAAGCTCTATCTGTACTTGAATGATGATTGAATCCGAACTCAACTACTTTTTTGAACGACTACCCGGGATCCGTGCGCTTGTATTGGGAGATGTCATGATTGACCGTTATTCGTATGTGAGACAGGAACGGATGTCGCCAGAGGCACCTGTTCCCGTTTGGGATGTTGAGCATCGGGATTCGCGATTAGGTGGCGCCGGTCATGTTGCACTCAATTTGAAATCACTCGGTTGCCAAGTGCGTTTGGTGGGCCTGGCTGGTCGAGATGCGGATGGTATTGTACTGCAGCGTCTCATGCGCGAACTAAATCTCGACGACCAGTTTATTTTTTCTTCCCCCACTCGTCGAACCACATTAAAACATCGAATCATCAATCGAAATACACACTTGGCGCGTATTGATGAGGAAGATACGCGCGACGCGGATTTGATGGAGGAGGAGTTGTTAAAAGCAGGGCTCATATCGGCTTTCGAGGATGTTGACGTGCTCATTTTGCAGGATTACAACAAGGGGGTACTGAGTGAAGCCGTGATTCGTTTTGCCCTTAAATTGGCGCATGATCGATCGATTCCTGTCGCTGTAGATCCAAAAAAGCGGAATTTTTTCGCCTATAACGACGTTGATCTGTTTAAGCCAAATCACAAAGAATTATGTGAAGCAATGAATCGTGTGGTTTCAAAAAAAGATCATGCGGGTCTTTTTTCGTTAATGGATGATTGCAGGAAACGCATCAGCGCCCATTCGATTTTGCTTACCCTTTCGGAGGAAGGCATTTTGTTTGATCAGGAACATGTTCATGGGCATTTACCGGCACAGTCTATGGAAGTCGTTGATGTTTCTGGCGCTGGAGATACCGTGATTGCTGTTGCCGCCTGCGCCCTTGCATTGAATTTACCGATCAAAAACATCGCTGCACTATCGAATTTGGCCGGTGGATTGGCCTGTACACAAACTGGTGTACGTCCGGTTAGCCATCAATCGCTCCGTATTGCTGCCCAACACTTGACTTTTTCTGTCCATAACTGATCATGAGGATCCTTCGTTTCTGTATTGATTTTTTGAATGCCTAATATGAACCAACAAGGGATTTGGGAACGGCTGCTTTTGAGATTCTACAGGAACTCAGAGCCAATACTTCGAAGCTTGACCGGCCTTAGGGTATTAGCCAGCTTGATTTCCCTCTTTTTGGTGGTTTATTACTATGGATTCCCGCATTCACCCGCTGGATCGGCCACATTGATTTTCCTAACACAATCCATGTTTGGTTTTTTTGTGTTTAGCTATCTCATAAGGGCATTTTTCTCGATGCATGCTTGGCGATACATCAAGGACACCCTTTTCGAAGCCATTGTAATTGGCTTTTTGTTGCTTGATGTTGTCGGCCTGCTTGCAGGTTATCCGTTTATCCAGAATTTTCTTAAAGCCATTGAACTTGAAAACCTGATTCCGGCATATACTTTTTTCGTACAGATGTACCTGATGGTAATCGTACTCACTGAATCAACGCGGCTGGGTTCCGAAATTCTTACCATTCGCCTCAAACCGGCAACGACATTGCTGTTCTCATTTGCTCTACTCATTTTAGCTGGCACGCTTTTGCTGATGATGCCTGAAATGGGGGCTGGAGGCAAAGCGGCTACATTCATGCAAGCGCTTTTCACTTCTGTGAGCGCATCTTGTATCACGGGCTTATCAACTGTCGAAATTGGGACCCACTTCAGTGCACGTGGCCATATTGTGATTTTGATGCTCATCCAAATTGGTGGTTTGGGCATCCTTACGTTTGCTACATTCTTCGCCCTGTTTCTTAAAAAAGGCATCGGAATTAATCATCAGGCGATGATTCGTGATTTTATGTCAGAGGACACCCTTTTTGATGCCAAAAGCATGCTGGGACGAATCATTTTTTTCACATTTTTCATTGAAGCAGCAACCGCATTGGGTTTGTTCATTTTATGGGATGAACGAGCGCCTTTTTTCCATGACCCGGTAGAAAAGGCTTTTCAATCGGTATTTCACAGCATTTCGGCTTTTTGCAATGCCGGGTTCTCGCTCATGCCGCAAGGTCTGTATCAAAATTGGCTTAGGGATCGCTTATCGATCCATATGTTGTTGGCGGGTACTATTTTTTTAGGTAGTTTGGGTTTCCCTGCGCTTAAAGATATTTTCGAACTCAACAACATTCGCCAGAGAATTCGAACACCATGGAAACCCTGGAAGCTTTCGACACGCATTGCATTTTTTTCATCGGTTGCACTGGTCATTTTTGGAACACTGGTATTTTTCCTCACGGAGCGTAATGGAGTTTTGGACGGATTGAGTGTGGCTGAACGCTGGATTCACGCTATTTTCCAATCGGTTTCACCCCGCACTGCAGGATTTAATACGGTAGATATAGGTACACTGTCTGCACCTGCCGTTATCCTTCTCATTTTCCTGATGTTCATAGGGGGGTCCTCGGGATCTACAGCTGGAGGTATTAAGACCTCAACAT
>VGGT01000168.1 GCA_016868485.1 Bacteroidota bacterium | reverse complement strand
AATAGCATTGTCTATCGGGTTCATGATCAGCCAGACCCAGAGCGATTAGAGAACTTTTCGCGTTTTGCGGCCCTATTTGGCTATAAGATTAGGACCGGCAGCAGAGATCAAATTACGGCATCATTAAATGCCTTGGCCGATCAACTTGAGGGTAAGCCAGAAGCAGGAGTGGTGGAATCCATGGCCATTCGATCGATGGCCAAAGCACGCTACACGGCACAGAATATTGGGCACTATGGACTTGCCTTCACACACTATTCCCATTTCACTTCACCCATTCGGCGCTACCCCGATCTCATGGTTCATCGGCAACTTCAGGATATCCTCGACGCAAAGCCACCGATGTCAGTTTCATTGGTCGAGGCAGACTGTGTGCACAGCAGTGATCGAGAAAAGGCTGCTGTACAGGCCGAGCGCACTTCGGTCAGGCTCAAGCAAATTGAGATGCTCGAGGGTATGACGGGTCAGCTTTTGGAGGGGTGGGTTAGTGGCATTCAAGATTTCGGGTTTTTTGTTACCCTAAAGTTCAGTCGAGGCGAGGGCTTGGTTCGATTCAATGCGATGGTCGATGACCGGTATTTTTTTGACGAAAGAACATTCAGTGTACGTGCCCAGCGAAGTAGATTGCAATTGCGCTTAGGCGACCAGGTTCGTGTGCTGCTGAAAAAGGCCGATATTCGCACCCGACAGGTCGATTTGGCGTTTCTTCCGGATGACCAAGATGATCATTTTTAGGCCGTTTTTCTGAACAGCACATACATGTCCGAACATCCAAATTCTACCGATTCGATCGCTGTGTGGCAACATGCCATCAATCAGGCTATTCATTCCATAGAATGGCCCGCTCATCCAGCACCGCTCTATCGTCCCATTCAGTATACCCTCGAGCATGGTGGCAAGCGGTTGCGGCCGATGCTGTGCCTGCTGGGTGCAGATGTTTTGGGCGGATCGATGGCTGATGCCATGCCCGCGGCCTTAGCGGTTGAGTTGTTTCATAATTTCACATTGCTGCACGACGACATCATGGACAACGCACCCCTGAGACGGGGTCGACCCACCGTTTTTTCAGCCCATGGTGCCAATTCAGCTATTTTATCTGGTGATGCTATGATGATCGCTGCTTATGCTCAATTGCAAGCATATGAAGGGGTTCGATTGGCTCAGCTGTTCTCTGTATTGAACCGCACAGCCGATGAAGTATGCGCTGGCCAACAATTTGATATGGATATGGAGGGCCGTGAAAGGGTGGATACAGCGGAGTACATGAGGATGATCCGGCTCAAGACTGCGGTTTTACTCGGCGCTTCTCTTCAAATGGGTGCCATTACGGCGGGGGCCAGCGCGTCTGCACAGAAAAGCCTGTATGACTTCGGTGTGCTTGCGGGTTTGGCCTTCCAAATTCAGGATGATGTTTTAGATGTGTATGGTAATCCAGATTCCTTCGGTAAAAAAGCCGGGGGTGATATTGATTCAGGCAAAAACTCTTATCTGAGGGTTCGGGCGATGGAAGAGGCAGATGCAGCCACGAGAGAGGCTTTGCTGCAATGGTATGCAGCACCTCCCGGACCACTTAGAATCAGGGAGGTTAAAAAAATATTCGATCATTTAGGCGTACATCAACTGGCTATCGATCACATGAACGCGCTACTTCAGGAAGCCCAAGCTTCGCTGCTGGCTACTTCCGGAGCCAATAAGACTTCAATTGATCGATTGTGGGATTTCTCCCAGACCTTGGTAAAAAGGTCTATTTAGGCGCTGTTGATTCTCGCTTAAAAACCTCTATTCTTCGGTTTCCGATTCGACTCCCGAAGCGGAAGACAGGGCTACAGCCTCTTCTTGAGCTGGTGCTTCTTGAGCTGGTGCTTCTTGAGCTGGTGCTTCTTGAGCTGGTGCTTCTTGGGCCGGTACTTGCTGCACACGGCTGCTTGAAGTTGGACGGCTCGCCACTTGGGGGGCCGAAGTTCCAAGAGAATCTCTCGGCATGACAGAAACAAATGAACGGTCCTTAACTCCTTTACGGAACATTACAACGCCATCGACCAGAGCAAACAAAGTATGGTCTTTGCCAATACCTACATTTTCACCGGGGTGGTGACTCGTGCCGCGCTGGCGTACAATGATGTTGCCACTTCGTGCCGACTGACCGCCAAAAATTTTCACCCCGAGCCGCTTACTTTCCGACTCTCTTCCGTTTTTGGAACTACCTACGCCTTTTTTATGTGCCATGGATAAAAATCAATTTGTATTAACCGATCGATTGAATGCTGAGTTTGGTAAACTGTTGGCGGTGGCCATTCATTTTTTGGTAACCCTTCCTGCGCTTCTTTTTGAATACGAGTACTTTGTCTCCCTGAACATGTGATACCACTTGCGCCCGAACGCGTGCCCCTGAAACATAAGGTTTGCCAATTTGTACACCTGATCCATTTTCCAGCAGCAGTACAGTATCAAATTCGATCTGTTCGCCTTCGGCGGCTTCAACCCTGTGAACGTATAAAGATTGATTCTCGCGAATCTTGAACTGCTGTCCTTTGATATCAACAATCGCCATCATAACCGTAAACAATTTTTAAGGTTGCAAAGATAAGTAAAAATAAACAAAGTAGGTAGGTAACAAGTCCAGCAGAAAACGGGAATTAAAATGGATAGTTTATGCCCACCACAACACTTGTAAAAGGATACTTGCCTGTGATCTGCCTCGTGTTGGCTTGAACCCCGTTTAGCGCTTTGATCCACCCAGCTTGTTTCCATTCCGTGTCGCTCAGCCTAGAACCAACCCATCGTCTACCCGATACAAAAGCTGGATCATACAATTTCACACCCAAATCCAGTCGAATGACGAAAAAATCGAAATCGTAGCGCAAGCCACCACCAGCACCAATCGCTATTTCTTTATAGAACTCATCCAGGCGAAAATTTGCCAGTCCACTTTTGCCTATCGTCGTATCACGAAGTGTCCAAATATTTCCAGCGTCTATGAAAAAAGCCCCCTCCAAATGGCCAATGAGAGAAAATCGTTCCTCCACGTTCAGTTCTAATTTACATTCCCCAAATTGGTCGATTCTAAGACCATAGCCTGCAAAAGAACCCGGACCAACAGAACGGGCTAACCATGCGCGGAGGCTGTTGGTGCCCCCTGAAAAATAGCGCTTCTCCAGAGGCAATATATTTGAATTCCCCAGGGGTAAGCCCAAGCCTAAGAAAATCCTGCTGGCGAGTATATTCTCATTGTTTTGTTTGAAATAACGCCTGTATTCAAGGTCGCCCCGAACGTACCGAAAATAAGGGGTATTCCCGAAAATGAGATTGTCCTGACTGTTTTTTGAAGGAAAAACACGCAGAAATTGACTGAGAAGATTGCCTGCAAATTCAATGTTTGCACGGGTTAATTTACCATGCTTAGACAGCTGATCACTGGTATACGATATGTGGCTGGCCAGATTCACGTAGTTGGTGAAACTAAAGCGTAGGAAAGGATCGTTGAGGGTTTGAAGTAATGAATCGAGGTATGCGCTTTTACCTGAAGTTCTGGCCAGTGAAATTTCAACGGGAACCAACTCATAGCGCTCGCGGACGCGGTTTGTCCACAGCCAGGCCGCAGAAGAACGAAGCACTTCTCGCGAAAAATCAGGCCTGACCTGACGAGAATACTGAAGCTGCAAGCGGCTTCTTGGATCAATGAGATTGATGGAAGACAAGGAACGAATGGGTGCGCTCAATCGCGGCAGACTGATGGCCAATCCCAGTCCGAGCTCCAAAGTATTGAATACGGTTCCAGCGGAAGGAGTCGCCGTATTTCCGGCGAGCTGTTGCGATTCGGCACCAACATTGCCCTTGATTTCCATGATGCCAGCTGACCGCCATAAATTCCGACGCGTTTGGCTGATGCTCAGCGCGAGGCCAAGAAGTGAAACGCTGCTGCTTGAAACCTCTGTTTCCTGTCGAAGCTGCCTGCGTGTGGCCAGATTGCCTTCCCAAAAGAGGCGAACAAGACGCAGGCTGTCATTGGCTTCTAATCTTAGATTGGTATAGGAGAAAATCCGGAGGTCCGACATGCGTTGCTGCATCAAGCGTATATCCTGTTCAGAAAATCGGTTCGGTGGGCGAAGGGTTAAATAGCGTTTCCATTCCTGGGGTTTAAGGCTTTGACCGTTGCAGTCGATCACATTGATGTTGCGATCAATGTTTAGACTGTCGCAAAGGGTGGGTTTTGTTTCTGTTCCGGTTGGGGCATTCACGCGAACGGTTAAATGATCCACCGTATAGGGTCTAAGCAATTCCGGATTGGCAGGCAATCGGACCTTCAACTGGATGTTCACCTCCGGAACCCGACTGTTTTTTTTCGTGGAGTCGAATACCAATC
>VGGT01000167.1 GCA_016868485.1 Bacteroidota bacterium | reverse complement strand
GCGGGTGGATTGCCCTGCACTGAAAACACTCATGCATGGATCGTCGGTGTAGTCCATATAATTCTCCGTTTGGCGCGGAAATCCACATTGAACAGGCCTTGATGGGTTGGGTGGGCATCCAAAAAAGGATCCTGAACACGGCGGCGTGTCATTAACATAATCATCTCCTGAACAATCATTTGCATCACCCCATATATGCCAAAGATTTAAGTAATGCCCTACCTCGTGGGTGAGCGTTCTTCCCAATTCATAGGTATCATCCAACCAAAAAGTCTGCCCGGCCTGCTTATCGCGACTACCCATATACCGAGCCGAAACCACTACGCCATCAACGAAGGCCCGGTCGGGATTTCCATCCATCCATTCAGCCAAAAAACTATAGCCCAACGCCCCCGAGATGTTCTGAACCACCCAAATATTGAGGTAGCGATCGGTGGGCCAACGGCTCGCATCTTTTATCGCCCGGTCGTTTCCCATGCTGTGCGAAGCACTACCCGAATACGGCACATAAACGATTCCCTGTGAAGGTGCACCCGATGGGTCGCGGGTTGCCAGGCAAAATTCGATACGCGCATCCGATCCTACAGGGTGCTGGTTGTAGCCCCTACTCCCTATGATTCGTCTAAAATCCTCATTCAATACCTCAATATTGGAACGCACTTGCTCTAAGGTGAGGTGACCGCCTCTTCCGTATAAGGAATCTGGAGGAAAAAGGATGTGCACCACCACCGGAATGCGATACAAAGCCGGTTGAATAACAGAATCGACCCTCACCTGCCCCGAACGGCTCACTTCCCAACGCTTCAACCGCATGCGGGTGTTTTCCCACCGATCGTAAAAACCATCCAGCTGCATGAGGTTGTTTAAAAGCACCTGATGACCGCACTGGCGCTGGTGCTGGTGCTGGGGTACGTGCTGGCGCTGGAGCAAATGCTGTTGCTGGAGCAAATGCTGTTGCTGGCCATACGATGAGGCCGAACCCAAAAGCAGGGCACATAATCCCCAAAAAAACACCCTTACAAAATTCAACCCTTGCATACCATGGAACTTTACTGTAACGAATAATGACTGGCCTTTATTTCAAAACCAACTGAACAAGTTGTGTGGCACGCTGCTCCACCAAAATCTTACGTCCCGACAACAAACCCTTTTCTGTACGGTCGCTTTGATGCCTTAATGTCCATAGGTCGAGCCCTCCTTCCCATTCCGTTTCCAGCATGGGCGACAATGCCTCCAAGAGGGGCCCGACCTTGTAGGGATCGTCATCAACGCAAAAACGAAAGCTCAATGCGGTTTGTTGCATCAGATGCACCTTTATACCCAAGCGATACAATTCCGAATAAATAAGACGTAAATGCTCCTCTGCAACGAAGCTAAAATCGCGCGTTCGAACGGTGATCAGCGCCTGAGGGCTCTTCACGATGATGTAGGGGCTCCGTTGACCCGACTCCGCACCTTCATGTATGAGGGTTCCGGGCAATTCAGGCCGTAAAAAAGACCGAACGCGTAGCTTAATCCCCTTGTTCTGCAGTGGTTTAATGGTCTTTGGATGAATCACTGAAGCCCCATAATAGGTCATCTCCACGGCCTCATCATAGGGGAGTTCCGAAATCAACCGAGCAAAAGGAAAGCGTCTGGGATCGGCATCCATGACCCCCGGAACATCCTTCCAGATCGTGAGCTCGCCTGCATCTAAACAATGAGCGAAAATGGCAGCGGTGTAGTCGGATCCCTCGCGTCCGAGGGTCGTAGAATCACCACTCACGACATCACGGCCAATGAAACCCTGAACAACCCTGCATTTGTCTTCGCCAGAATTCAATGTTCCGATGGCAGCGCGTGTTGCCTCCCAATCGACACGGGCATCTCTGTACGTATTGTTTGTGACCACCCATTCCCGGGCATCTAACCATTGGTTATCAATGCCTCTTAATTGAAGGTAGTCGCTTAGAATTCGGGAAGAGATGAGCTCTCCCAAGCCTACAAGCTGGTCGTATCGGCGATTGTAGGAGGCTACAGGCGGCGTGGGCTCGCTGAGAAAGCCAAACAACTGCGAAAAATAGGGTTCCACACCGGCCATTAATTTCCGCTTGCTCGCTGAATTTTCTGCCAAATTGGCAATGATATCGTGGTGATAATCGCGCAACATTCCGGCCTGTTCGGCCGCTTCTGGTCGCTGACCGTCAAACCAAAAGCGAACCACCTGCTCGAGTCGATTCGTGCTCTTACCCATAGCCGAAACCACCAAAACCACATGCCCATGGGCATAGCGCTCAACGATAGATGCTACATTTTGAATGCTGGGGGCGTCACAAACACTGGCCCCTCCAAACTTATAAATGCTGGTGGTTTTCGGATCTGCTGCGCCCATGGGGTTATTCGAGATGCATTTCAGGTACCTCTCCCTCCACCACCAAACGACCGGCCGTTTTGGCCACAATTTCTTCCACAGAAATGCCGGGGGCGCGTTCCCGCAACACAAATCCTCGCTCGTCGATATCAAAAAAACCCAGTTCCGTGACCACTTGACGGACGCATGAGCGTCCCGTTAAGGGCAGGGTACAGTCGGGCAACAACTTCGACTCGCCCGCTTTGTTGGTGTGTTGCATCGCCACAATAATGTTGCGGGCACTGGCCACCAAATCCATGGCCCCGCCCATGCCCTTCACCATTTTTCCAGGTATTTTCCAATTGGCAATATCGCCTCGATCGCTCACCTCCATAGCACCCAAGACCGTTAGGTCTACTTTTCCGGCCCTGATCATGCCAAAACTCATGGCGGAGTCGAAGAATGAAGAGCCGGGCACAGTGGTGATGGTCTGTTTCCCCGCATTAATCAAATCCGGATCCTCATCACCATCCCATGGGAAAGGCCCCATACCCAATAATCCGTTTTCTGACTGCAGCACTACTTGCATACCTTCAGGTATGTAGTTGGCCACCAAGGTTGGGATGCCAATCCCCAAATTCACATAATAGCCATCGCGCAATTGACGGGCGATTCGGCGTGCAATTCCGTGTTTATCGAGCATAGGCAAATATATCGAACAAAATACGGATATTCCGAGCCCCAACGAACCACCAACATGCCCAATTCCGTTCGCTCCCGACTAAAAAATATGCGCGTCGCCGTATTTGATTTGGATGGAGTACTGACAGATGGTCGCGTGTACGTGATGGGCGACGGACAGGAACTGAGGAGCATGCATGTCCGTGATGGCTATGCCTTGACTAAGGCATCAGAGGCGGGGCTCCCAATTTGGGTCATCAGCGGGGCCCATCCGGCTGGAGTCCATATAAGATTGGAGCGATTAGGCGTTCAGGAAATTTCATTGGGCATAGCCGATAAGGCCGCAGAATGGGATCGTCTTGTTCAAAAATATTCGATTGATCCCAATGATATATTATTCATGGGTGATGATCTTCCCGATCTTCCCCTCATGCATAGGGCTGGGGTCGCTGCATGCCCAAACAATGCGGCAACCGAAATTTTGGCGGCGGCTCATTACGTTGTGCCGCATGCGGGTGGAGCTGGCTGCGTACGGCATATCTTAGAAGAGTGCCTGCGACTGAAAGGAATTTGGGACAATCATTCCCTGCAAGCAAGTCGCTAAAAATGGAAGCACCCATCATTGAAAAGGCATCCCCCATCATTGAAAAGGCATCCCCCATCATTGAAAAGGCATCCCCCATCAAATGATCATCAATCGGTCCGAATGAACCACAGATATCCCTACAATCTCATATTGGCATCAGCATCGCCGCGAAGAAAAGAACTTCTCGAACAAATGGGTTTCGATTTCAAAGTTGAAGTCGTGGATGCGGACGAAACGCCCGATGTCCAGATCGCCGTTGAGCAGCTACCGGTATGGTTGGCTCAAAAAAAAGCCGATCTCATCCCCTTTGTTGGTGAACAATCGCTCGTGATTGCAGCAGATACACTGGTCATCCACGACCGTCGGATTTTGGGAAAGCCCCAAGACGCCAAAGAAGCCCGGGACATGTTGAAGTCACTCTCTGGAACATCACACCAAGTAATTACGGGTGTATGTCTGAGACGAACCCATGAGCGAACAGTATTCTCAGAATCCACCGAAGTTCATTTTAGTGTCCTCTCGGAAGATGAGATAGACCATTATATCCAACAGTACAAACCCTACGATAAAGCGGGAGCCTACGGCATACAAGAGTGGATCGGGCTCCGATTTGTGCATAAAATCGTAGGGTCATACACCAACGTGGTTGGGCTCCCTACGGAGCGTCTGTATTCCGAGCTCAAAAAGGCCACCCTCAGGCCAAAGGGATCAGGTATCGGCTGAAGGATCAAATCCGAAAGGCTGATGGATCAAATCCGAAAGGCAGAAAAACC
>VGGT01000166.1 GCA_016868485.1 Bacteroidota bacterium | reverse complement strand
CAGCACGGCGTTTCTACCCCTGCTGGCATTCACCCTATTAAACCACCATGCATCTACCTACCTGTTTGCCGGACTCGTAGGCACTGGGGTTTGGGCATCCTTGTTTTTAACGTTGAAAGCCATTCGTCCTGCAGACCACCGCCGAATCAATTCAGCGTTAAAGATTGTCTTGTTGATGTGTATTGGAGGAATTGTATTGATTTAATGAAAGATGGTATGACATAATATGTGTAGAATTATTCAAATAATCATGATGTTCATGGGATGCGTCATTGGTCTTGGGCTTAAGGCGCAAACGATCACGGGCCGACTGAGCGAAATGCCTGGCCAGCGCATTCGTTTAGAGGGGTTCGCGGGATTTAAGACATATACCATTTTGGAAACCCAAACAGATTCTATCGGGCAGTTTAAGCTGACCTTTGGCAGAGCCGACCATGGTATGGCGTACCTGCTGGCTGGGGATGAAAAACCTCTTTTGATCATTCTCAACGAGGAGAATGTCGAGATCAGCGGGCAGACTTTGGGCCATCTCGAATCCATCAAGGTTCTTCATGGACAAGAAAATCAAGTCTTTGAGCGATTCGCACAGGAGCATCCCAAACGCGAACAAGCACTGAGCGCATGGAGGTATTTGGAACGGCTGTACACCCAAGATCATGTTTTCACCCCGCAGGTAGACACTAGGGCTGTGATTGAGCGAGAGATGAAACGGATTTCCCAAGAGGACAATGATTTTATTGACCGATTGCCGGCCGACAGCTACACCCGCTGGTTTCTTCCTGTACGCCGCTTGGTGGGCAGTACTTCAACCTTGGCCCAACATCAAGTGGAGGAGATACCCGCAGCCTTATCTGCTTTTCGTCGACTCAACTATGCAGACAATCGCCTATATAAAAGTGGGCTCTACAAGGAGTCCCTGGAAAACCACTTTTGGCTCATTGAGAACAGCGGCCGCTCGACCGATACGGTTTTTTTAGAAATGCAACGTTCCATCGACTCATTGCTGCTTGGACTGAGTGCCCATGAGAATCGATACAATCAAGTGGTCGATTTTCTATTTGATCTACTCGAGCGCCACAGCCTCTTTGCGGCATCTGAGTACCTCGCCATGAGTGTGCTTAACCAAACCAGTTGCACATTAAATGGCGACTTGGCTCGCCAGCTCGAAACTTATCGGGCCATGAAGAAGGGCAATATTGCCCCAGACATCATTTTTGGTGATCATATCCGACTGCCTGTGGATCGTCGGAACGACCAATCAGCCATCAAGGACCAGCCCAATCGATTATCAGAAGTCAAGGCTAAATACTATGTAGTAGCCTTTGGCGCTAGTTGGTGCCCAAAGTGCCGATCGGAGCTCCCTGAGCTGCTGGCCGCATTTTCTAAATGGAAGTCGTATGGCGTAGAAGTCATCTATATATCACTCGACGATCGAAAGGAAGATTTCGAGAAATTCACATTCGATTGGCCATTTTCATCGTATTGTGATTACCAAAAATGGGAAAGTCGGGCTGTGGTTGATTATTACGTATATGCTACCCCAAGCTTGTTTCTACTCAATGAAAACCGACAAATTTTACTCAGACCGCAGTCGGTGAAACAGCTCGATGCTTGGGTCGACTGGTACCTTGCGCGGGCTAACCCCGCCCGCCATTGAACTTCACTTTGGCGGCTGAACGCGCGGCATACGAAACTCATAGATCAGCGGTTTATCCCCACGCAGCATCAACAAATTTCCCTCCTTGTCGAAGCAAAAGGAACGTATTTTTTTGGTTTTAACCCGCCATGAACGCACAACAGTGTAGGTCTCGGGGTGCAATCGAAACAGCATGCGATCATCCGGAGAAAACCCCCAAAGGGCGCCATCAAACCAAGTTAAAGCGGACAGCGAAGCAATCGGAAGCCGATGCTCATGAATCTGCCTGAAATCCGTGTCAAATTCGGCTAAAATCATCCGTTTGTTTTGCATGCCCGCCGTCAGCACAAAAGCCCTACGCGCCGAATTCCAGATGAGTCCGCTTCCATAGCTTGAAGGCTGAATGGAAGCCGGAAGATCGAAGGTGTATTGGGGCAACAATGTGCCGGCGTCATAAGCCACTACCTTTTTGACTCCAGCATCGCGAACATACACCACCTTTTCATGCGCACATACGGCCTGGTAATCACTGCCTTCCCGTTCACTGCTTCGGATGGGCGACCAAAGTTGACTAAAGCTATACACCCTCCCCCGATCGCCCGTAAGGTAGAATCGTTTAAGACGTAAATCAAATGTTATGCATTGTGGCGAAGCTACGTCTACCGTAAAAAAGCGTTCAGGCTTTAGTGTTGCGGGCTTTTGTGCGTAGAGCGCACCTTGTAACAACAGGCTGATTAAGCCGCATAAGGCCATTCGTTTGAACCAGCGCATGGGATGGGCAAACCGTTTAGGGGGCTGACACTTTGGCATATTTTTATTGATGGCAGGGCATTTGCAGCCCTATATTTGAAACCGAAAATACGATACAAAACGAACCATCAGCAAACCCATGACAGCCGAATTCGAAAATAATCCAAACCCTGGCGACAATTCGTCTGCCGAATACGCTTTTCAAGAGCCGCAAGCAGGCGCATCAGCAACGAAGGAAGAGCCGCAAGCAGGCGCAGAATCAACAACGAAGGAAGAGCCGCAAGCAGGCGCATCAGCAACGAAGGAAGAGCCGCAAGCAGGCGCATCATCAGAAGGAACGAATGAAAAGCAGGCGGAGGGAACCGCTTCCACCGAATCCGCTTCTGTCGAATCCGCTTCCCCCGAATCCGCTTCCGCCGAATCAGGTGGTGAAATAGAAGAAATGCAAAGGAAATACCTGTATCTACTTTCCGAATTTGAGAATTTCAAAAGGCGGAGCACGCGCGAGCGGCTCGATCTGTTTAAGAATGCATCCAAAGACTTATTGGTCGACCTCCTTCCCGTATTGGACGATTTTGAGCGCGGATTGGCGGCCATGGAACAAGCCAAAGAAGTTTCGGCCGTGAAAACCGGCGTAGATCTGGTTTACCAAAAATTCCGTGGTATTCTTCAGTCGCGCGGCCTGCAACCCATTGCTGCAGTCGGCGAGGCCTTCGATACTGAGCTGCATGAAGCCATTTCCCAAGCCCCGGCGGCCAATGATGCCACGAGGAATACGGTGTTGGTGGAGGTCGAAAAGGGGTATAAGCTCAACGAACAAGTCGTTCGGTATGCGAAAGTCATTGTAGCTGTATAACGATATGAGTAAGCGCGACTATTACGAGGTGTTGGGCGTCGCCAAGAATGCGGGCGACGACGAAATCAAAAAGGCCTACCGCAAGGCAGCCATCAAGTACCATCCCGATAAAAATCCGGGCGATGCGCAAGCCGAAGAATCCTTCAAAGAGGCTGCAGAAGCCTATGAAGTGCTCAGCAACGCCGATAAGCGCGCTCGTTATGACCGATTTGGTCACCAAGGGATGAATATGGGTGGCGGTCCGGGCGGAGGGGGCGGATTCTCCATGGAGGATATATTCAGTCAGTTCGGCGACATATTCAATGATGGCAGTCCATTCGAGGGATTCTTCGGCGGACAAAGGGGTGGGGGTGCCAGACAAAATAGAGGATCAAACCTGCGCATTAGGGTAAAGGTAACCCTCGAGGACGTGGCCAATGGAGTCGAAAAAAAGTTGAAGGTCACGCGTGCGGTTCCAGCCGATGGGGTCACCTACAAATCATGCCCAACCTGCAACGGATCCGGACAAATCAACAAAGTTACCCAAACTTTTTTGGGGCAGATGCGCATGGCCTCTACTTGCCCGCATTGTGAAGGCAGCGGAAAGGTGGTAGACCGAAAGCCTCCGGGAGTGGATCCCGATGGATTGCAAAGAAAGGAAGAGATCATCAACATTCGCATTCCACCCGGCGTGGCAGAGGGTATGCAAATCAATATGTCGGGGAAGGGAAATTGTGGGCGAAATGGCGGTCCGGCAGGCGATCTATTGGTGGTGGTGGAAGAAGAGGCGCATGATCATTTCCGTCGCGACGGCCATAATATCCTGTATGATTTGGATGTGAGTTTTGCGGATGCAGCATTGGGCGCACAAATCGATGTGCCAGCACTCGAAGGAAAGGTCAGAATTAAACTCGATGCAGGCACACAGCCAGGCAAGTTATTGCGGTTAAAAGGCAAGGGGCTTCCCATCTTGCAAAGCCACGGTAAAGGCGATTTGATCATTCTGGTGAATGTTCATGTACCCACCAAATTATCGCGGGAGGAACGGGAAATCCTCGAAAAACTCCGCGATTCATCCAACTTTAAACCAGAAGAGTCCACCGGCCGGAGACAGGGCTTTTTTGAGCGGATGCGCGAATTTTTTACTGAATAGAATGTTTTCCGGGGTGGATCACTTTTTCACAAA
>VGGT01000165.1 GCA_016868485.1 Bacteroidota bacterium | reverse complement strand
TGTAAAATATAGAGTTGGGTAGAAAAATACAGACTTGGGCCGTAAAATACAGGCTAATGCCTACAAAAATCCCAGTTCCAGTCGCGCCTCTTCACTCATGAGTTCTTGAGACCAGGCGGGTTCGAAAGTGAGGGTAACAACGGCCTCACGGACACCAGCAATGCCTCGAATTTTCGATTCAACCTCGCCCGGGAGGGTGCCCGCAACCGGGCAGGCAGGGGAGGTGAGGGTCATTAAAACATCAACTTTGCCTTCATGACCCACCTTGACCTCGTAGATTAGGCCCAATTCATAAATATCGACAGGAATCTCAGGATCATAAATGGTCTTAAGTACGGCAATAACATCCTGCTGTAGTTCCACAAATGATTTATCGGCTGGTGTCATTCAATTATTGTTTGGTGTGGCCAATGCCAAGGAAGCATCATGTCGGATGCGCGCAAGCATACCTGCTAATCCATTGGCTCTACCGGGCGACAAATGCGCGGTGAGCCCGATGCGATCCGGTAAATCAAAAGTCTCATTCAGAATGTCTGCGGGTGTTTGTCCGTTGAAAACTTTGATGAGCAAGGCGATAATGCCTTTCGCAATAAAGGCCTCAGAATCAGCCGACATCCACATTCGGTTGTTTTCGCAGCGCGTGGTCAGCCAAACACGACTTTGGCATCCTTTAATCAGGTTATCCGTCGTTTTCTCTTCCGGAGGCAGCCCCTGAACCTCCTTGCCCAAGTCCATTAAATAGGCGTAGCGTTCCTCCCAATCGTCGAGGTATTCAAAATCGGCCGCCAATTGATCCTGAATGGATTTCATCGTACTGGGTATATTCCTCATATTGGGTTCAAGGGAATTTCAAGTTTATTGAGCTTGGACTTTTCCCATCAATCGCAAAGCACGTATCAACGCCTTTTCCAATTGGTCTATTTCTTCTAAGGTGTTGTATAAAGCCAATGAGACCCTACAGGTTCCTGAGATCCCAAAATGATGCATCAGCGGCTGGGCGCAATGGTGGCCCGTACGTAGGGCAATGCCTTGCTCGTCGAGAAGGGTGCCGAGGTCATAAGGATGAACACCATCGACCACGAATGAAATGACCCCAGCTCGATTGTTTGGCTGGCCAATGAAGCGAATCTGTGGAATGCTGCCTAGTTTCAGCAAAGCGTACTGCAGCAATTCGGACTCACGGCGCTCGATATTCGACCAGCCGATCGATTCCAAAAAGTCGATGGCAGCCGACAGTCCGATAACCCCGGCAATATTGGGGGTGCCCGCCTCCAAGCGGTAGGGGAGATCGGCCCAGGTGCTTTTTTCATAAGTCACCTCGTCGATCATATCCCCACCGCCCACCACGGGTTCCAAGGTTTCTAGAATGGATTTTTTGCCGTAGAGGACCCCGACCCCTGTAGGACCCATCATTTTATGGGCGGAGAAGCACAAAAAGTCGACGCCTAGATTATGAACATCAATCGGCTGGTGTGCGACCACCTGTGCCGCATCGATGAGCGTGGTAATGCCCTTTTCATGCGCCAATCGCACCCATTCATGTGCAGGATTGATGGTTCCCAACGCGTTACTGATCCAGCTGAAGGCAAATATTCGGGTTTTTGAATGGAGCATTTGGGCAACGGATTCAGTCGAAACTTCACCGAGATCGTTAACAGGCACAATTTTTAAGTGGGCTCCGGTTCGGGTGCAGATCATTTGCCATGGCACCAAGTTGGCGTGGTGTTCAAGTCCGGTCACCAACACTTCGTCGCCTGCTTGCAAATGGGCACTTCCCCAAGATTGGGCTACCAAATTAATGGAGGCTGTGGTTCCGGACGTGAAGATGACTTCTGAAGGGTCTTCGGCGCCAATGAAGCGAACAGTTTTCATGCGTGCTTCCTCATACGCTCGTGTTGCGCGTTGGCTCAAATGATGAACCCCGCGGTGAACATTGGCGTTGTCAAACTCATAGTAGCGGGTCATCGCGTCGATCACCTTTCGAGGCTTTTGGGCGGTCGCTGCGTGATCGAAGTAGACCAGTGGCGCATCATTTACCTTTTGATGAAGGGCAGGGAATTCCATTCGAATAGCCTTCCAATCAGGTTCTTGGTGTGCTTTACATTTTGTTGGTTCTGACTGATTCATAAAGATAAGCGCATCGAGTGGTGCACGAGTGCGGTTGATTAAAGTGGATTATTGGGATGATTAAAATGGATGAATCGGTTGATTAAAGAGATTTATCCGGTTGATTAAACGGTCAATTGATTCAACGCATGGAGTCGGTCCACACAATGGTTGAGGCACCAAGAGCGAAGGGTTTCAACCGGTAATGAGTCCAGTAAATCGCGCACAAATGCATCCTGAAGCATCATCCGTGCCTGGATTTCTGATAATCCACGCGACCGCATGTAGTGAATCTCTCCCGCATCCAACATACCCGTTGTGGCTCCGTGTGAGCATTTTACATCATCGGCATAGATCTCCAATTCGGGCTTGGCGTTCGAAACGGCGGTTTCATGCATCAGGAGGCTCGCATGATGTTGGTAAGCGTCGGTTTTCTGGGCTTCAGGATCAACGAATACTTTGCCATTGAATACGGAAGTACCGTTATGGCCGACCAAAGCGCGGTAGCGCTGACGGCTGCTGCAGTTCGGAGTGCAGTGCCGCATCAGCGTCTGGTTATCGAGGTGTTCCCCGGCCCCCGGTAGCACCAGACCCGTGAGTTCTGTATGGGCGAATGGCCCTTCCTGCGAAACCGTCAATTGATTTCGGACCTTTCCTCCGCCTGCGCAGTAGGCAAAATGAGCGTATTGGCTTTCTTTTTCTTGGTTAACCAAAACCTGTTGTATGCACTCATGGGTATTGCCCCACAATTGAAGTTGATTGTGTTTGAGGCTCGACCCAAACCCCATGTGGATCTCATGCAGTGAAAGCGACATGCCCGCACCTATACCTTCCATAACCTCTGAAAAGGTGAGGGAAGCGTTGGGCCCCAACTGAATGACGTGATGGCATGGCAGTACGCTTTCCGATTCAGGTATATCGTTGATCGTGTGGATCAATAAATGCTTTTGGGCCACTACATTTTTTTTCACCTCAATAAGGAGACCAGCAGCATTCTGTTCCAAGGCCCACTGACTAAAATAGTGACCGTGTTTCAGCGCGATGGCACCTCTACCCAACTCAGATTCCTCCGAAGGTCCCATTTGGGTCCCTGGAAGACTGCAGACACTGATCCCGGATGAGGGCTCGGGGAGGTGGCTGAGATGCGGTTGAATCACTCCATTCCTCACCACAACAACCCAGGCCTCGTCTATTGATGGAATGGGCAAATCCGACGGCGGGATGCCTTTGCCAATGCCAGGCACTGAAGGCGGCTGGATTTTATACTGTTGAAAATGGGGAAATTGAGTATATTTCCAATCTTCATCACGGAAATTAGGGGGTACTTGCTTCCGTAGTTTATCAACAGACTGAACCGCGTGCGGCCTATTGGTCATCAACTCGGGGCTGCTGGTCACGACGAAACCTCCTGTTCTGCCCGTATCCAATCGTAGCCCTTTTCCTCCAGCGTCAATGCCAGGTTGCGGTCGCCGTTCATCACGATCGCCCCATCCATAAGAACATGGACCCGGTCCGGTATTATGTACTCCAAAAGTCGTTGGTAATGGGTAATCACCAGCATAGACCGCTCTGCATGTCTGAGTTTGTTGACACCTTCAGCCACGATCCGCAATGCGTCTATATCGAGGCCTGAATCTGTTTCATCCAAAATGGCCATTTTTGGATCGAGCATAGCCATTTGAAAAATCTCATTTCTTTTTTTCTCGCCACCTGAAAACCCCTGATTGACGGGCCTGCGGATGAGTTCTTGGCTGAGTTCAACAAGGGTGGCCTTCTCCCGCATTAGGGCTAAAAACGCAGACGCATCCAGCTCCGGTTCTCCCCGATGCTTTCTGCTTTCATTCACACAAGCCCTTAAAAACGAACTAAGTCCTACACCAGGAAGTTCAACAGGATATTGAAAGGCCAGAAAAATCCCTGCTCTTGACCGAATTTCAGGCGCCCAATCCATAATTTCTTCACCATCTAATCGGATGCTGCCCGAAATTTCGTAGCCATCCTTCCCTGCGATAACCGAAGAAAGGGTTGACTTTCCTGAACCATTGGGTCCCATGATCGCATGCACCTCGCCCGCAGGGATACGGAGATTAATCCCCTTCAGGATTTCTTTGCCTTCAACAGAGGCTCTCAGGTTTTCAATTTCCAAAAGCATATACGTTCGCGCTCGATTTTCTTTTTAGGTGATGATTAAAATGATTTAACATGATGATTTTAAGGTCATTAAACTATCCTACTGAACCCTCTAGTGAAATAGCCAGCAACTTACGGGCTTCCACGGCGAATTCCATTGGAAGATGATCCAGAACCTCACGTGCATAGCCATTC
>VGGT01000164.1 GCA_016868485.1 Bacteroidota bacterium | reverse complement strand
GGCAGGCCTTGGTCTCAACTATCGGGTTTCGAACCGGTTTCAGGCTCAATGCATGGCATACAACTACCAATGGATGCCTCCCGCCGAATCGGCTTCACCCAAAATACGTTGGAATTCCGCCTCCCTTTTGCTGGTCATGAAACTTTAATCGATAAGTAACTGCGACCGACACCAAATAACTACGCCCGACACCATATAACTGAGCCCGACACCATATAACTGCGACCGACACCAAACAACTGAGCCCCCCACATAACTTTTCGATCCATCACGTCTCTTACCTATAAAATGCATCATCATGAAACACCTCCTACGCTTGCCTATCCTGTTGTTGCTGCTGACCTACGGCTGCAGCAAGGACATCCCTGTTGATGGCCCGGAGCTCCTGGACCTATTCGGCGATTTTCAGGTCTTGCAACCGGTTCAAATCAACCAAAAACAGGCCGATTTTGCACAGGGTGATTTGTTGTTTTTGCAAGCACGCTTCAATAAGCTCACCGATTGGGAGCTCGTTTGTACGGGATTAAACAGCGGAGCCCGGAAATCCATCACCGGAAAAACGCGCTTCCTCGATTCTACCAATTGCCGGTGGAACGGCAGCACGACCATTTTCCCCATGTTTAAAGAGGAATCGGTTGAAATGAAGTTGATCATCGCAGAAGATTCTGTCTTATGGCGCGATACCGTGTCGATCAGCAGCACCCGCTTGATTGAGGGCTTTGTGGTGGCCGACTTCGAAACGGGCATTCGTCCGGGATGGACCAGCTTCGTACAAAGCGGAGCCAATATGAGTTTTGTGGTCCGCCAAAACAGCAGCGCGGCCCAAGGCAATCGCTATTACGATATGGGGGGTTTGGTAAATTGGGACTGGCTGATTGGTATGATTGAATTTCCTGCCTCGGCCTACCAAGAGCCACGCTTTCCGCTGATCTCGAATCCCGAAAAGCTCTACTTCAATACCCTTCTCTATCTTCCCGATTCAGTAGAAAATGCTCTGTTGCTGTTCCAATTCCGTGAGGACGACAATGGGAACGGCACCTTTGAAGAGGCAACCGAAGACCTCTACTCGCTCCAATGCGCGGCATACACCGTGAACGGTGCTCATCAACGTCTTCAAAAAGGGTGGAACAAAATCAGTGTGCGCTACAATGAACTGGTTTCTTTGGTGAATGGCCAACCTGCTACACCAGCGGGTAATGGCCGGCATGACCCCGACAAACTATCCAGAGTTTCTGCCTTGTTTTTGGCCAACCCTACTTCTGGCTATTCTCAAATGTATATGGATTATATCATCTTCACAGAAAATGCCCCGCTTGAGCCCTAAATTGTTCCGGTACACGATTGTTTGCGGGCTATGGATGCTCATCGGCCATGACATCCTCCTGCAGGCCCAGCCCGTGATCCAATTAGATCGTGTTGAAGTGACTGCCCGCAAGAGTCGAATGAGTGGTCAATCGCTCTATTCGGATCAATCTGAGGAGGAAGACCCCAACATTTTCGGTTTTCGGGCACTTGATGTGTATAAAGAGGGCATAAGCAGTGAAATTTGGAGCAGCAGAACGCCATGCTTGAAGGTTTCGCCCTTCAATGACCCTGATGGATCTCAAGGATTGGCCTTAAAGTGGGATAAGCTTGCTGAAGGTTGCCCAAACTGGATCGGTCTCGGCATGGGATGGGATGCTTGGGCGCCCAAAAATATGGAGCAAGTAATCCATCAGGCTGCACTCAATATTCGCCTCAAGGCTTTAGAAGGTCAGCCAAAGAACATACCCGTGGCTTTTGCCCTTGAGGATTACAGCGGAGCCCAGTGCTGGCTCGGATTTCAGGCCAAATACCTGAACAAAGCCGGACTAAACAGCACAGAGTGGAATGAATTGCGCTTGCCTTTAGAAGATTTCGAATGGGAACGCAGCCTGGCCCAACCTGCCCAGATTAAACAACTCATCATCCAATTTGAAGCGCGGGGAAATATGGCGATTGATGAAATTACATGGGTGCCGCATTCAGGAAATCCCCCCCATTCGTGGAAAGGATTATGGAAAAATGGGAAGGAAATAGTGCTTTTTAGTCCATTTGATACGCTACCTGCCGGTACGTTTACCCTTTCTGCTCTACCCGAACAGGCTAAAATAAGACGCGCAGGCAAACTCAGCGATTTCGTCTTTCAGTCCGAATCTTCTTTTGTTGAGAGGAGTGTTACGACCGTTGATGACGGTTATGCTCCTGGGATTCCCTGTTTGCGCATTGTGCTTCCCCCTGACCGACACCCAGGCATCCTCAAAAATCAACCGTCTCTTTTCAAGCAGATACCCAAAAACCTACGCGTTCATTGATTTGGGGTGCCCTTCAGGCGGAAGAGTTTGCTCGTTAATGGTCAACTTCTTCAAAATAATCCCGGTCGGCAGTTAATAGTCAATAGTCAGCGGTCAACGTCAAATGCATCAAAAATAGTTCATTCCCCAAAGCAGTAATCCACCCCCATGCGCATCAGAACGATCATACGCGGCGTTTTTGGTTTAGGTAGCCTAATCGCTTTAAATAGAATAAGCGCCTTAAATAGAATAAGCGCTTTCTATGGCTTAAGCGCTTTATATAACTTATGCGCTCTGATTTGCTTAAGCGCTTTGTTTTGCTTAAGCGCTTTCTCTGTTTCGGCCCAAAAAAACAGTACCCAGAGTCCCTCTCACCGCGAAATCCAAGCAACGCTCCGATCCCTGACGCTAAAAGAAAAAGTAGGGCAAATGACCCAGCTGAATCTCGATGTCGTATCGGTTGGAGAAATCTACAATCTGAAAGAACCCCACGCACTCGACACGGCAAAATTAAAGGAGGCCCTCCACAACCGGAAAGTGGGTTCCATTTTGAATTGCGGCGGACACGCTTATTCGCTTGAGCACTGGCGTTCCATCCAATCCACCCTCAACCAGCTCGCTCAGCAAGCACCCGGCAGCTTTATCCCGCTTCTTTATGGGATCGATGCCATACACGGCGCAAATTATCTGCATGAAGGGCTGCTTTTTCCACAGCCATTGGCACAGGCGGCCTCCTTCGATTCGGCACTCGTGCGGCGTGTGGCCACGGCAGCCGCTTATCAAACCGCCGCCTCGGGCATCCCATGGAATTTTTCGCCCGTACTCGATGTGGCCCGGCATCCGTTGTGGTCGCGCTTCTTTGAGACCTATGGAGAGGACCCCCACCTGGTTTCGGAGCTGGGGGCAGCGTGCATCAGCGGTTATCAGGGATCAGACCCCTCTCGGCCAACCCAGGTGGCCGCAACCATGAAGCATTTTCTGGGTTATGGTATGCCCCACACGGGAAAGGACCGAACGCCGACCTACATCCACCCAAGGCAATTAAGGGAATGGATATTGCCTCCGTTTGTGGCAGGCATCAAGGCCGGAGCCCTCAGTGTGATGGTCAATTCGGGCGAGCTCAACGGAATTCCGGTCCATGCAGATCCTGAAATATTGACCAAGCTTCTGCGGAAGGAACTGGGATTTCAAGGCTTGGTGGTGTCCGATTGGGAAGACATTGAGAAGCTGGTGACCGTTCACCGGGTGGCGGCAAACTATAAGGAAGCCACGCGAATGGCCGTGATGGCCGGGGTCGATCTGGCTATGGTGCCCAATGACTACCGATTTACGGATGCCCTGATGGAATTGGCTGGGTCGGGAGAGGTTCCAATGAAGCGAATCGATGAAGCGGTTTACCGAATTCTTCATGTGAAACACAGCTTGGGCCTATTTAACCGACAACTTCCGGAGCCAATGAGCCAATTTCCTCTGATGCAGACCGATGCCTTTCACAAGCTCAATTTGGAATCGGCCCGGAGCTCTTGGGTCCTGCTGAAAAACCGCAGCCAGGCACTGCCTTTGACCAAAGGAAGTTCTGTGGTTTTGGCTGGCCAGGCCTTGGATGAGCCTTTTTGTTGGAATGGTGCTTGGTCGCGTACTTGGCAGGGCGTTGATCCGAAATGGGACACCATGAATGTGGGTATTTCATTAATCGAGGCGATTCAGGAGTATTTTCAATTGGGTCTGACCATTCCCGCACCCCGAGCGTTCGCATCCGAAGCGCGGGTAGAGGCCAACGACCTACAATTGATGCAAACAGATGCCGAACAACCACCCCTGATCGTGGTACTCGGAGAAAAACCATCCACAGAAAAACCAGGCGATATTGAGCAACTGAGCCTGCCTGCTGATGAAATTGCGTGGATTCGGCGGCTTTGTGCGGCCCACGCGGGCCCAAAAATTCTGGTACTCGTGCAGAACCGCCCGCGGACCATATCCAGCATCGACTCATTATTCGATGCAATCCTGCTCTCCAACCAACCGGGTGCGTCGGGAACGCGCAGCCTGGCGGAACTCCTCAGCGGTGGGTATAGTCCATCCGGCCGTTTGCCCTACACATACCCTGCCCACGAGCACAGTTTGATGACCTACGACCACAAGCAT
>VGGT01000163.1 GCA_016868485.1 Bacteroidota bacterium | reverse complement strand
GTTTTGCACCTGTTGAGAAGTCAAGGCAGGATTTTTAAGCCAAGCCAGGTGAATGGCAGTAATCGCACCAGCAGAATAGCCACCTGCGTAGATTCGAGCGGTGTCGATGCCATACGGGTTGTTGTTCTCCACAAAGGATTTCCGGAAGAAGCGGGCGGCAGCTTTGGCGTCATGCGTGGCCCGAATGGCGGCTCGAATGAATTCATCTTGCAGGCCAGCCACATTGCCCACATTCACCCCCAATCGGTAGCCAACACTGGCTGCAACGTAGCCACGAGTGGCAAAGTAGGCACACATATTTTGCATGTAGGCGTCCGTACGCGAACCGCCCACAAAGCTGCCACCATGAAACAGCAACAATAAAGGTCTTCGGGTGGCGGTATCTCCGGCGGGCATATAAAGATCCAGCAATAAGGGGGCGCTGTTGCCGCTCCAGGAAATGGATTCACCGTACGGAACGGCAGATTCAACGATCTGACCAAACATGGGCTGCAAGTAGCGCTGTGCGTTGGCTGAATGGGCCAAAAGCCCAAATGCCATGTACACGAAGAGGCGGGATAACTGTTTCATGCGATATAAGCTTGTTTTCGATTCAGCTGTTTTATGATTGCTGAGGGTGGAAAGTTAATCAATTCTATGTTTATTCTGGTTTGATCAACACGATGGCCATCAGCAAAAAAATGCCTGCTGCAAACGAAAGGGCTTGACCAGAGCGCTGTACACTTCTGTTCCGATCGGCTGTATGCTTTTGCCACTGTGCCCTACCATCTTCATAAATACGATTCCTAATCACAGCGCTCTGGGCCTCCTCCGCACGTTTCTTGTTTAATGCCGCACGTTTTGCAATGATCGCCAAATCGGTACGTGCATCGGATGAATGATTCCCAAGCAGTTGAATACGCCACCAAAGAGAATCTGATGGCATTGAAATTTGAACCGCATTTTGAAGTAGAGCCAAGCTATCCGCTTGGTTTAGATAGAGCAGCGCTTTTATTTGATCTCTTCTGGAATGAGAAGCGCTCAAAAGCTCAGCCAATAAGTAGGCTGCAGATGATGCGGAGCCGAATTGATGGTTGTTTTTCGACCATTCAAAATCAAGTGCGAGGTATTTTATTGCGTCATTTAATCGACCTTGTTGGGAATATACATGGCCTAAATTTCCATATAAGAATCCATAATGCTCTGGATTCAGACTTTTGCTGATTCGTAATGCGGCAAGAAAGTGACTTTCAGCTTCATAAGGGTCGCCCGCTTTTCCCCTGCTCAACCCGGCTAGATTATGGAAGTGGATGGCATTTTTTAGAGAAATGGCCCTAGAATCCTGAAGCCTATTTTCAATCAGTTGATAGGCAAGCTCATATTCTCGACGACCGTATAAATTTGTTGCCAAAAGGTATGCAGTCTCGGCCTTATACTCTTCAGAACCCAATCGTTCGGCGAGGGTAGCGCTTCGGTCAATTTCTTCTTTGGCGGCGTCAAATTCCTTCAATTCATGCAACATACGAGCGCGCATCCAATGAACGCGCGACAATAATTCCAGTCGGTTGTGTTTTCGGTATACATCTTCCGCGTTCAAAAGAGTATTCCAGGCATCCAGGTGTCGTTCTCGGTTAACTTGCTGTTCTGCAGTGTCCAGAAGCGCATCGGTGATCTGGGTAGATTGAAGATCATTGAGCGGAAGCTGCTTGATTTTGCTTACATTGTGTTGCATGAATTGAAGATCGTAAGCGATGACGAGAATGGCAAGCAGAAGAACGAATACGAAACTGCCCCAAATGGCGGATTGGGGGTGAATGGAGGAGCGCATCATGCTTGGAGACACCCCAAAAATAATGGTAATGGTTCAAGTATATTCAACTTTTTTTCACATTATTATGATTATTATTGCAGTGATTTTACGCAGTTCCTCGAACTACACCTTTTAGTTTTTCAATTTCAATTTGACTTTATGACAACGACAATTCTGCGTTTTTGCTCAACCCTAATTATTGTCTTATCCGTGTGGAGTCCACGATCATCATTTGCACAGCCATGTGCTCCCGGATCGGATGTGCAGTCTCCTCAGGTATTGCTTCAACAAACGAATATTTACTTGAATGGGAATGGTATAGCAGTGGTGAGCCCTGCAACCGTAATTGACACAATTATCGACAATTGCAGTAATTTCACCTACTTGCTTTCCAACGCCACAGTGAGTCAGCAATTTTTCAATTGCACCAACATTGGGGTGAACCAGCTGGCTGTTCAGGTTCGGGATCAGGCTGGAAATTTAACCACATCGTACACCCAAATAAATGTTTTTGACAGCATCATTCCGGAAGTTTTTACCCGCCCTCTTACCCTTGCATTAAATCAGGCTGGATTGGCATTTCTGTCGGTGGCTCAGGTCAACAATGGCTCACGCGACAACTGTGGTATTGCCTCTATGACTTTGAGTCGTACTCATTTTTCTTGTGCCGATCTGGGCATGCAACAGATTCAGTTACTGATTACCGATTACTCGGGTAATTCTGCTACAGCGACATCGAACATTACCATCATTGATACTACGCCTCCGCAACTGACTGCACGTTCTATTACCATTGAGCTCAATGAATCTGGGGTGGCCACGATTCAGCCTTCCGATATAGACAACGGTTCCTACGACAATTGTTCGCTCAGTTTATCGGTATCCCCTTCAATCTTTTCATGCGGACAGATCGGAACAAACACAGTTTTTCTGACCGGCACTGATGGAGTGAACACCCGGTTTATTTCGACCTCCGTTCAAATAGTCGATAATCGAGCGCCACGCGTGGTCACACGCAATCTGCTTGCTTATTTGAACAGCTCAGGAGAGGCATTTATTACGCCCGCTATGGTAGACAGCGCGTCTATCGATAATTGTGGCATCACCAATCGAAGCTTGAGCACGAATTACTTCAATTGTCAAACTTCAGCGGGCAACAATACTGTTACCCTTTTCGTGCGTGATGCCGCAGGAAATCTTGGATCAGGAACCGCAACGGTCACCTTGCTTGATACTTTCGCGCCTTTTGTTCTTCCTGCCAATATGCCTTCCGATGTGGTATTGGGCGAGTGCCAGGCTACCTATTTCTACGATTTGCCCATCCCGACCGACAATTGTTTAGGAACCACGGTCCGTCTCATCTCAGGGCTGCCCCCTGGAAGCACTTTCCCAATTGGCGTTCGATCGAATGTTTTTGAAATCAGGGATGTATTTGGCAATACAGATACCGTTCGTTTTAACGTTACGGTGGTTGAATCGGCACCTCTTGTGCCTTATGTGCCACCCGGGCGGACGTTTTGTGCTTCTGACGCTCCATTTGATCTGACTTCATTGACCGGCATTCCTGGTACGGGTCGTCCCGGATACAATATTATTGGTGGAGGCATGCGCAACCCCACTGTTTTTGATCCCGCTCAAGCGCCTTTGGGTAATTTCAATTTGCGCTACGACTACACGGACTCATTTGGTTGCGTTACAACGGGCTACATTCCCATGGAGGTGCTTCCCGCCCCTTCAGAGCCCCTTATTGAACGGGTCACCGCCACTTTGCTCAAGGCCCCATCCGGCTACAGTGCCTACCAATGGTACCGTTATGGTGGTGCTATTCCCGGGGCCACCTCGTCCACCTATGACGTGGTGCTGACTGGTGTTTATGAAGTACGGGTGATGAATGGTGCTGGATGTTTCCGCATGAGCCCGCCTTATGGATTTGGGGTAGGAGTTGGGGTCGATGAACTCAACCCAGGCGCATTGAATATTTATCCCAATCCGTCAGGTGGGGTGTTCCAGGTCGATTACACAGGCCGTGATCAGGAATCTGCTGAAATTCAGGTTTTTGACATGAGTGGTCGTCGTATGAATGTCACCCAAATGGCTCCCGGTACGGCTGTGATGGATTTGTCGCACCTTGCACCCGGCCGCTACCTGGTGCACCTGAGGGCCAGCGACAAGAGCTCATTTCAATCAATCGTTATCAACTCCAACCGCTGATCATTATGCTTCGGAACTTATCTATTTCTTTTGCAACCATCGTATTGGTTGTTTTATTAGACTCTTTCTCAGCTTCGGCCCAGTGGTTTAAGACCCTTACCGATTCGAATCGTCTGAGTCTTGGGCTCTATGGAACCCACTACCGCGACCTTTTGAATACCCGATGGGATCGTCAGGAATTCGGCTATGAAGGCGCCGACATGGCTGCTTTGAAGGGTGATAACACACGATTCGACATGGGTCTCGGGGTCGATGTCCTGTATTTCATAAGTCCCACCTTAAGTCTTGAGTACAGCGGGAGCAAGGGTAAAATGACAGGTGCCAATGCGGTGCAATACTATGAATCGGATGTTCGTTTTAATGGCTTAGCCCTCAATGTAGCCCTAAAAAGATGGATAACGATCAAATCCGATAAATGGACGCCGTACATGCGCTTTGGTTGGGATCGGGCTTCATTTTCTACCACACGCTTTTTC
>VGGT01000162.1 GCA_016868485.1 Bacteroidota bacterium | reverse complement strand
CATACACGAGCAGTTCGGGATGGCTCACCAGGCAGCGGGCCAGGATCACACGCTTACCGAGGCTGGGCGACAGGGGTTTGGCGTCCGATGAAAGCACGGTATGCATGCCTTGAGGGAGCTTTCGGGTGGCCTCTTCTAATCCAACGCGGGCAATGGTCGCTTGCACCTCGTCGGCACTGTAGCCGCGGCCTAAGTCGATGTTCTCGAACAATGTGCCCATCATCACCTCCTCGCTTTGCAGGCAATGACCCACCCGCACATACAATTCAGTGGGGTTGATGTGTTCCAGGGCGAAACCATTCACAAATACGGTTTGCGGGGGAGGTTCGTAGAGTCGGGTAATCAGCTTGATGAGGGTAGATCGACCGGCGCCGTTTCGTCCGGAAATAGCCACTTTATCGCCCGGCTTCAGGTCGAGATGCAGATCGTTGATGAGTGATTTGGTTGAATCGTCGTATTTGAACCGCATGGAGCGGATTTCGAGGTGAATGGGCCCTGCGATGGATCGCGACAAGCCACCTTCTGCGTAGGTAGGCTCTTCATGCATCGGCAGCTCGGTAATTTGTCCTACCTTTTCGATAGACGTCAGCAGGTCATAAACCCCATCGATTTGGAAAATGATCTTTTCGGTGGCCGACATAATCAGAAGCACGATGATTTCAGCGGCCACAAATTGACCTAGGTTGATGCGTTCTTCCTTCAAGAGCACGGCACCGATGATGAGCAGGAAAAAAGCCATGAGCGCCTTCATCAGCACCAAACCCCAGTATTGCATTTTCAGGATGGCGAAGTGCTTCTCTCGCGATTCCAAATATTAACCAAGTTGACGGTCAATGTAGGAGCGACCTGGGGCGTGGCTCGGCATCAGTTTGAGGGTATTGAGGAGGCCGGCCATCACCTCCATCCGGAAAACGAGGTCATACTTATGCTTGGAGGTTTCCAGGCTCAGTTTAAGTCCTTTTTCGCCGATGTATCGAACCACAAGATAGATCAGAACGAAAATTATAACGGCCAGAACGATGAAAACGGGGTGATACAGGGCCAGAAGCATGAGACCGAGCAGCAGCTGAAGGGTAGCGGTACTGAAATCCATGAGCAGCTTTTGCATTCCTTTCTCGATGGAAATGATGTCGAAAAAGCGATTCATCAATTCGGGAACGTGCTTTTTGGCGATTTTTTCAAGTTGGAGGCGGGGGAGTCGGTGGATGAAGTCAAAGGCTCCGCGCACCACGATGTGTTTTCGGATGTGCTCACTGGTGATGAGCTGCATGATGTTCATCCAGCCGCTGAAGAGCAGGCCGCCCACCACCAGAAATACCAGCACATAGACGGAGGTCGACAATTGACCGGTCATCAGGAATTGAATGACTGCCTGAAGTCCGAGCGGTAGGCTCAGCGAGATGAGTCCATTGAGCAGGGCATAGGAGTAAAGCTGACGAATTTCGGGGCCAAATTCACGAAGCAATCGAAAAAATCTTCCCAGCGGGGTCATACAGTGGTTTTGGCCAGATTTCGGTGCGTGCAGCGCAGAATTCTCGTATTTATTGTGGGTGGGTGTCGGGGTGAAGCGCAAAGTGTTTAATTTGCCATTCGGCGGTATGAATGCGGCAAGTTAAACACGCTTTTGGGGGATGTGGTTTTGAATCGTGTAATTTTTGTTCAGGCGGCCGATTTGTGCTGATGGGGCGGGATGGCTGGCCCAAAGGTATTGATGGAGGTGGGTGTTTCTTCAGACGGCTGGCTCTGGGATGCGAGGTGGTTTTGGGATGCGAGGTGGTTCTGGGATGCGAGGTGGTTTTGTATAATTTGAAGGGCAAGCTGGTCGAGGTCTTGATCGGGATGTCCGTCGGTTAAGCTGCGCATGAACACAGTGAGGTCTTGTTCGGGCTTAAGCTTGAGTTTTTTACGCAAGCGGTTCCTTGATTTGCTCACTCCCGCGGCAGAAATGCTCCGCAGCTGGGCGATTTCCTTATTGGGTAGGTCCAGAAAAAGATAGCCAGCGAGGCGTATGTCATCGTCGCTCAATCTGGGGTACAGCTGGGTGAGTGCGCGTTCGAACGAGGGGGGAAGCCGCTGCAGGAGTTTGTTGTCGAAACGCGCCGACAATTCGGCTGTTCTACAGGCTTGCTGCAAACTTTTGGCTGTTGTTGACAGTTCAACGGTGTTCATGGCGGCTGGCAGAAGCTCTGCGGTAAAACGGTCGAGCAGCTTTTCCCTTTGCTCGAGGCGGTTGCGCAGTTGAATGGTTTGCTTTTCGCGCAGGATCTGCTCGGTGCGTAGGCGGTTGATGTGTTCTGCGTATTGCTGAAACTGCTGATGGAGGATGGCAGCCTCGCTTTCATGCTGTTCGCGTTGGGTGTGCAATTCGGTCTGGTGGTCGCGCTTTTGTTGGAGCAACATTTGGCGTGTGGTGAGCCGAAGGTAGATGAGGTAGATTAAAATAGGTGTGATGATCAGCATGCTGAGGCTCATGGGCAACGGGGCATCGGGGTTGAGTTGACTTATATCGGACAGTCTTTGGGCCGTTCGGATGTACGGATCGTGTCGCAACAGCCCAGTGAAGGGGGTGCTTATTGGCGGCAGATTCAGGATGAGCATATACGACCTCGGGTCGACCATCGTAGGAATTGACTGGTCTACCACAGCCTCGGTTTGGGGGGTTTGTACGGCATTTGTCATACTACAAAACTAGAATTATTGGGCCAAATTTGCACACTGAAAACAAAGAACAGATGCGTTATTGTTGTCATTTTTACGTCTATCTTTTTATATTTTGTATTTATTGCGCGGGGGGATCTCCTGTCGGTGCGGTCGATGTCCAACTCGCTCAAGTACGTTTGGGCCCTCGTGATCTGGCGGCAGGAAGAACAACGGTCTTGGCCGATTTGTCTTGGCGTAAAGCCTGGCGGTGGTCGCCCGCCCAATCCTGGGGAGGGGTTTCATCGGGTCATGATGCCGTTTGGGTATTTGCGCGCTTCCGACAAGGCATGTTCGACCCCGAATGGTCTAATTTATCGGCTGCAGCAGGCGATTCGGTGTTGCAACTGCCCCATACACGCGGTATTTCTGTTTTGCGTATTGGGATGCCTTTGTTGATGGTGGAGGGCGTAGGGGTTTGGCCGGTCAACACCGAAGTGAGTTGGGTCGATACCCTACTCGGCCGCGTTGGTTTTCGTCCGGCCCTTACCCAAGCGATCAACGGCGCGCGCATTATGGCCCAACGGGTCTGGGAGCCTCTATACTGGGATGCAGGGGTTGGCGCAGCGTTCAATACTGCTGGTTTGGCGCTCGATTGGGAGTATGCTCCGCTACGGGTGGAACTGCCAGTGCATCCGGTGCATAATCCCGTGTCTGGGGTGTGGATCCGATTGGCCAATGCAGGACGCGTGGAACGCGTGGAGGTGGCTTTACAGCTCCCGTGGAACTACCGTTTGGCGGCTGTTGCCGACGATTCCTATTTGGACGTCCAGTTGTTTGCGATTGAAATGGTGGCAGTGGCTGGTGGTCCATTCAGTTTGGGCGATAGCACCGCCACGGTTGGCTTCAGCCCAACACGGATTGGCAATCCCGCATCCCCAAGGGCGGCTCTTTCGACGCTCGGTTGTGGTTGGGAAGGCCCACAGCCACCTGAATTGCCGGCGATTTCAGCTGCATTTCCTAATGGTTGGCGGCCTTTTTATGTCGCGAAGTATGAGGTAACGCAAGGGCAGTATCGCGATTTTCTCAACGTTCTGACTTTTCAGCAGCAAAGGGCACGCACCCATTCATCGCCCGCATCGCCCCACCGCACGGCGGCTTTGGGCACCGCTCTCCAAGAGCGGAATGGGTTGGTGGTCTACCTTCCAGGCGATTCTACACTGCAGCTGCCGGCCGTTTATGGATGCGACCTCAACAACAACGGACTGGCCGATGAGCCACAGGACGGGGAGTGGATTGCCTGTGGTGGGTTATCACCCAATGATGCATTGGCCTTTGCCGATTTTGCCGGACTGCGTCTGCTCACGGAAATGGAGTGGGAGAAAGCAGGGCGCGGACAAAAATCGGGACGTGCAGGGGACCTCCCCTTTGGTGCTTTCCATCCGATGAAGGCCCGTGGTGGTCGAATGAGTCAGGTTTCACGGATACATCCGCCCGACAGTACTCTTGTGGTGTATCAACTGCACACATTCGACTCGGTAGGCGTCGATTCTTTGGTGGTGGAAGGGTTGGGTAGCGATGGTCGTGTTGAATACTGGATGCTGGGTGGTGGAGGTGCGGGTGCTTCTTGGGGCGGGGTTGAGGATCGGGCAGGAGGTGGCGGTGGCGGTGGTCATGTATTGTCGTCTGACGATTGGGGGCGAGTGCTTCTGAGTTATAAAGGCTATGCAATCCACGTAGGCCGTGGTGGGGTCGATTCCTGCTCCGTTGGCGATCCGGTGACCTGGGCTGGCGGTGGAGAACCGAGCGGGGCATTCGGGCTACAAGCACTTGGTGGGGGTCGAGGGGGCGTGTTCGGTGGGTTTGCTGGTGGT
>VGGT01000161.1 GCA_016868485.1 Bacteroidota bacterium | reverse complement strand
GGCGCCTGCCTCGAAATAGGCTCTGTGGATGTCCTCAATGATGGCAGGTTGGGTGAGACTGAGCAGCTCATTATTGCCCTTCAAATCGCGGTGCCAATCGGCAAAACGCAGGCCCCGGTAATCAGCCTCGTTCAGCTTATGCTGCTGAATTTGCGTGCCCATGGCGCCATCCAATACCAAAATACGCTGTTCTGCCGCTTGCGCTATTGGATGGCGTGCTGGGTACGCATAAATCCGCTGTTCTGCCGCTTGCTCCTTTGATTCAAGATTTTCCGCGACTTCTGGGTTCGAGCGTGTGCTCGATCCGTCAAATAGGTTGCTGTGGTGCATAAAAAAAGCTAAACTTAGGTTTAGCTTACCCCGAAGGTATCGGGACGACTCGCGTGGGCGACAGCACTTTCTCGCTGTCTGAACCCGCTCATCTTAGCCACCAGTATTCATCGGAGGCTTCGGAATTGGCACCAAACCAAAATCGGGGGTCACCCGATTTGCGGTTGCCAGGACATCATAGGGCCGTTCCCTCCGTCCTTCTGGATAAGCGGTGCAAATATACGGAAAAAATAAACACAGTGGGCTCTTCGGGCCATTAATTGATTTCGTTTATTCCCAGACACGCTCTGGACCGCAGCCGCAATCGTTGAAATACGCTACACGAAGCCGTCTGGGGGCACTGCCCACCCAAACGGAAACGGTGGCCGAGCGCTGTCCGGTAACCAGTTCCCAATCGCCACCAAGAATCCAGAAACGCTCCAGGCTTCCCGAACTGCCCGAAGCGGTAAATGAACAGAGGGTATCGGCACGGGGAGGGTCGGGCTGGGCAGGCGACTGATTTAACACACCGGGTTGATCGGTGGTGACGCTACAAAAGCGACTGCGTACACCCACGAAACCGTGGTCGGCCTGCCGCGTTGTCGCCTGACTGTTCATTCCGGCTCGGTCGGCCACCCGTCCACGATCGATAGGATCCGAAAATGCCCCGCCCCGATATCCGCCGTACGATACCAGGGGCCAACCCGCCACGTCGGCAGAACCAAGTACAGACAGTCGGCCATTACCGTGCCGCCCATCGAAGGATCGTCCCTCCACGGTCCCCAGCCCGATCACCGGGGTACGAATATTGCCAGTCAACTCCATGATCCCCCACCAGGAGGCCCCTGCTGCCTCCCGACTCACCACGGTCGACCGGGCAAATGACCCCACACGCACAGGACCCAAGGCGGCATTGTTGAGTCGCGTATTGGCACTGTCGGGGATCGATATTTCTCCCGCCTGATTGGCGTTGAATGTACCCGTGGCGGCTACCACCCGCGTGCTTCCCCAGGCAAATTCCCCGGCCAGGGGATAAACGGGGCCCCGTGCTGCCTTTTCAAACTCCAGCTCTGTGGGTGGTCGCATTCCGCACCAATCGGCGAAGGCCAAGCCATCTTCCCACGATAGAAAATTACAAGCCAAGTGCTCGGTAGTGGGTGCACTCACATCGTATACAGCGGGCAACAGCGAGGTAGTGCTGCCGGGTGTCAAGATCCGGAGGTTGTTGCGGCTACCCGACCCAAGTGCGGCCGTGCCCACCGCAGCGGTGGCTGTGGCCGCACGTGCCTGTTGCTGCTGCAATGTCAGGGTATTCAAAAAGTCGCGGTATTGACCCTGGCTGGCCTCATATTTCATGCAATAGAAGGCCTTGTAGCCTTTGGGCCATGCGGCAGGTAGTGTTTGTCCGGCCCCCGACCACTGCTCGGCGTTGAGCCCCCCCGAACCGAGCGATATACTCGACTCACTGAGCACCTTGTAGGGACGAGTACTGTCGCTGCCTGAATAAAATCGCTGACGCTCCGTTCCACCATGGGAACCTAGGTAAAATTGACCCTGTGGCACATACACCATTTCCACGGCATGCACCTGGATCTCCACGATATCATTGTCGCCCACCATATTGGACTTGTAGTTCCAGCGCAACACAAGACTATCGACCGATACGCCCCCAAAACTGCTGTTGTTGCCTGTCGTGCGGCACAAAAAGACCCCCATTACCGGATTAAAATTGGCGTTTTGGGGCGACAATCGGGGAAGATCGCCCCCAAATGTGCCATCGTGTGCTAGTTCAGACAGCATGAGCCCCACTTCTAAGCCTAAGCCACCCGCAACAGTTGTTCCCGAAAGCACCGGATTCTTGGGAAAATGGTGCCCTGCTGCAGTGGGCAGTCCTCCCCCAATATGGTTCGACAAGTAGGCATGTTCCCAAACCCGTATAAACTCGACCTCTGCACCCGCCAAGTCGGCTGTTGGCGCGGCACTTAAACCTACCTGATGCAGCGTAGAATCGACCCAAACAACATGAACCCCCGTGGGCAAACTCCCCGTACCGCTGATGATCCGAAGGGGCATACCCGGTCGAATGTGGTCGGCTCGTCCGACCGATAGCGTAGATGAACCCGGCGTAAGGCTGCTGACATTGTTGCGAATGGGATTCACCCGACCTACCCTAAATTTGATGAACACCCAAGCGGCATCCCAGTTAATGAGGCCGCTTTCAGCCGGAAAGCGATACGAGTTTTCCCAGGAAATGGAAGTAAAGACAAACGTAAAATTGGAGGGCGATTCCGGCACGGCATATTGTTGGGCCGTGAGTCCCGCCCGGGTCACCCTGATGTTATTGGCACAGACCGAGCGGCACCAAATTAGTGCGACCAAAGACATGATCAAAAGGATTCTTATGTGTTTCATATTTGCGTGTTTCATAGGTAAAGCGGCGATGCGTTTTGGTGGTGCGTTTCTAGCCATACGTTTTGGTGGTGCGTTTCTAGCCATACGTTTTGGTGGTGCGTTTCTAGCCATACGTTTTGGTGGTGCGTTTCTAGCCATGCGATTAGTGATGCGTTTCTAGCCATGCGATTAGTGATGCGTTCGGGCAGCCCTAAACCCCACATCGGGGTAGCGAAGAAAGGCGCCGTCTGCGGCCCTGCTTCGATCAGATGTTCGGAGTTCATGCACAGGGCTTTTCCAGCCACCTCCGCGTCTTCCAGCACCTGCTGCTGTTGTAACCCCGTGTCCGCCGGCATATATCCCCAAACTGCTATCCGTTTGCGTTAGCCCACCCAAACCCGGCCAATGATCCACATCGGCCTCCCCCCGGGCGTTGAGTCGCCCGTTGCCATGCAGTCCTGTGAAGGAGCGCCCCGCTGCGTTCGACCAACTAACGACTTGCTCCCAGACATTACCCGATAGATCGTAAACACCTGTGGGTGCCACACCCGACCCCACCGTGCCCGAACGAGGCCGTGCCGTTCCACCTACCCTGAGAGGCCCAACAATGCCTAGGCTATCCGAAGCATGTACATTTCCCGAAACCACCCGTTCCAATTCGCTACCCGAATAGGAAAGTCCGCCCGCGAGCTCTGCACGGGCAGGGCCCCATGCATAAGCACCCAATCGAGGAGGTAAATTTCCCCGCGATGATTTTTCGAACTCAGGTTCGGTGCATGGTCTCAATCCGGCCCAATCGGCAAATGCGGCTCCATCGGGCCATGATAGAAAGGCACAGGCCGTGGAAACACCATCCTGTGTTTGGTCGACCCCTGCCGGTAGCTGAGTGGAAGGCTGCAGATCACATGCATACCAACGCGGCAGATGCCCCCCGGGATCCTCCACTACCCTGATGGCCTGTCGCCCAACAGGTTGGGACGCCTCGCCAAAGCCTGAAGAAAAGGCTCCCAAACTCTGTGCACTTATGCGGGCGTTTTGTTGCAATCGGGTAAGCGTGTTTAGAAAATCGCGGTAGAGGCCCTGACTCACCTCATGCTTCATGATGTAGAAGCCCACTGTTCCTTTTGGATAAGAATGGGGCACAGTTCGTGCGTGCCCGCTGTGGAAATCATCCCCCTTCCAAGCGTATGCATAATTAAGAACAGATGGGCCTGCTCCGCCGATGTTGATCGCCGATTCAGTCGAGATGGTGTATCCTTGGGCTGTTGGAAATGGCAAGCCCGTTGCCCGCTGGGGTGGCTGAAAAGGCGTGCTGTAAAGCGCCTGCCCCTCTGTCCACAAGAAGCGATTGAGGCAACCTACGAATTGACCGATCCCACCTTCACCACCCAACCAAAAAGCAACAATGCTCGTATCCAAGGCAGGGTTCGGATACACAAAGGAGGATTGCGGCACTCCTTGAACATAGAGCGTATGGATAGAGTCCTTTATAACCCAAGCTATATGCTGCCATTGCGCGGGAATAGGGGGCGAAACAGGAGGCGACATGGGAAGTCCATCGCGGACCACCGACCACCCACCGGGACCAAGACCCAATTTCCATACGGGCGGGCCAGGAAGCTTTAGGATGCTTTGGAAAGCGGCAGGAAGGGAGTCGACACGCGCCCAAAACTCCAGTGTGGCATCCCCCATTAGGGGCCTTTCAATCGATTTGGTGATGACTTGAAGTCGCCCGCTGCCATCGAAACAAACATCCCCTACGATTTCACCCACGCCCCGGTTACCCACATTCTTGTGGCGAACCAAAACCCCCCCTTGGGTATTTAT
>VGGT01000160.1 GCA_016868485.1 Bacteroidota bacterium | reverse complement strand
TGCTCTTCAGTATCTGAATCTTCATCAAACGCACCAGCATCCCTGACTCGGGTGATCGATGCTATGCTCTCCCCATCTTTTAACTTAATCAGCCGTACACCCTGCGTGGCCCTTCCCATTACCCGAAGTTCGTCCGTTTGCATCCGTATGGTGACCCCACTTTGGTTGATGATCATCAGCTGATCGTTGTCGATGATGTCTAAAACCCCCACGACACGCCCGGTTTTTTCAGTGATTTTCATGGTTCTAATGCCCTTTCCGCCCCGGTTGGTGATTCTGTACTCGTCGATATCCGTACGTTTGCCGTATCCTTCTTGAGAAACAACCAGAACAGTGGTTGATGGATCGTCTACACAAATCATGCCGACCACACAATCATCCGATTGATCGAAGCGAATAGCCGTTACGCCCATGGCGGTTCGCCCCATGCTGCGAACTTTTTGCTCTTCGAAGCGAATAGCCCTTCCATTGGCCAGTGCCACCATCACCTGTGAACTGCCTGTTGTCAGGCGGGCCTCGAGGAGTTCATCTCCCTCTTGAATGCCAATGGCATGTATGCCGTTGGCTCTTGGCCGACTATATGCTTCTAAACTGGTCTTCTTTATTTGCCCAAGGCGTGTACAGAACATCACAAAATGGCTTTCCAAATAGGTGGTGTCGGTCAGATCCTGAACGCTCAAATAAGCTTTGATTTTATCGTCGGGTGCAATGGAGATCAGGTTCTGGACGGCTCTACCCTTTGTATTTTTTCCGCTCTCGGGTATTTCATAACAACGCAACCAGAAGCATTTGCCTTGCTGCGTAAACAAAAGCATATAATGGTGGGTGCGGGCTACAAAAATATGTTCGATAAAGTCTTCATCTCGTGTGGCACCGCCGATTGCACCCCTACCTCCACGCGCTTGTACCCGATATTCAGTTAGTGGAGTACGCTTCATATAACCCAGATGAGAGATGGTAATCACTACATCTTCATCAGCGATCATATCTTCCATGCGAAAATCGCCAGATGCATAAACAATCTCGGAGCGTCGGTCGTTGCCGTATCGCTCCCGAATTTCGTTGAGTTCATCCGAAATGATCTGCATTCGGAGGCTTTTATCCCCCAAAATAGATTGCAGACGAGCGATGAGCGCCATCACTTCTTCGTATTCCTTACGCAGTTTTTCGCGTTCCATGCCGGTGAGGCGCTGAAGGCGAAGCTCCAAAATGGCTTTTGCTTGTATTTCGGAGAGGTTAAATCGCTCAATGAGTCCTGTGCGGGCTTCTTCTGGCGTAGCAGACGAACGAATCAATTGAATGACTTCATCCAAGTGATCGAGTGCGATCAGGTAGCCTTGAAGGATATGGGCTTTTTTCTCCGCTTCCCGTAGCTCATATTGGGTTCGACGCATGACCACCTCATGACGGTGCTCAATAAAATGAACCATCATATCCCGGAGGTTGAGGGCCTCCGGCCTTCCTTTCACTAATGCAATATTATTTACAGAGAAAGTACTTTGCAGAGCAGTGTACTTATACAAATGGTTGAGCACTACACTGGCGATGGCGTCACGTTTGATTTCATAGACAATTCGCATGCCGTCGCGATCCGATTCGTCGCGAATGTCACTAATGCCTTCTAATTTCTTTTCATTCACGAGTTCCGCCGTACGTGAAAGCATATCAGCTTTGTTCACGAGGTAGGGAATTTCCGTAACAATGATGCACTCACGACCGTTTTCCAAGGCTTCAATCACGGCTCTTGCACGAATAACTACCCGTCCACGACCGGTGATCAAGGCTTCGCGAACTCCTTCATAACCATAAATAATTCCGCCGGTGGGAAAATCAGGCGCTTTGACGTAGTTGAGCAAATCCTCACAGCTGATCTCTGGATTCTGTATACAGGCTTGCAAGCCATCAACAACTTCTCTCAGATTGTGCGGCGCCATATTGGTGGCCATGCCCACGGCAATTCCGGAGGCGCCATTAACGAGTAGATTAGGAAAGCGGGCGGGTAATACCCGCGGCTCTTCCAGTGAATCGTCGAAATTCAGTTGAAAATCGACCGTCTCTTTATCGATGTCAGCCAGCATTTCTTCGGCGGCACGCGTGAGTCGGGCTTCTGTGTAGCGCATGGCAGCAGGTGAATCGCCATCTACCGATCCGAAATTGCCCTGACCATCAACCAAAGTATGGCGCATGCTCCAATCTTGTGCCATACGCACCATCGTATCGTAAACAGAGCTGTCGCCGTGGGGGTGATATTTACCGAGAACCTCCCCAACGATACGGGCCGATTTCTTGTAGGGTTTGCCTGCGTTCACGCCCAATTCGTTCATCCCAAACAAAACCCGACGGTGTACGGGTTTGAGCCCATCCCGAACATCGGGCAAGGCGCGTGAAACGATGACCGACATCGAATAGTCGATGTAGGCCGTTTTCATTTCTTGATCTATATTAATCGGTACAATCCGCTCTTCCTGCGACATGAATGCTATTTTGAGGTGAAATGAATTCCATAAACCCGTTCCAACGTACGATGACTAGGTCGAAAATGGAAGGCACGAAAATAGCGAAATTGTAACTTTTTAGGTTGGTTTATGAGGTAAATGCGGACAAAATTGAAGGGAACGGTGGATATCGTTTCATCTTAACGAACTTTTCCTCATTATCGCAGAAAATTTTCATCTTGGGAGCGGTCCTATTTTGAAATATTTGTCTCTTGAACGCGTTAACCACTTAATTTTTATACAAGCATGCATAACCATTTTTTACTGCTGCAGGCCACGGGAGCACCAGTGACTTCGGTCGATAGTTTGGCCGCAGTTTCGGCTACGTCTGATTTAAGTCTTCTCGATTTAACACTGAAGGGTGGGGTATTCATGATTCCCCTGTTTGTTTTATCGCTCGTAGCGGTCTACATTTTCGCAGAGCGTTACCAAGCCATTCGAAAAGTTCAGGGCGACAACCAGAGCTTTATGAACATGGTTCGTGATTTTATGTCGGGAGGCAATTTAAATGCCGCTCTTAGTCTGTGTCAGCGAACGGATCACCCCCTGGCCCGTATGATCGGAAAGGGTGTTCAACGGGTAGGTCGCCCGCTCAAGGACATAGAAACGTCCATAGAAACGGTGGGTAAGTTAGAAGTGGCTCAATTGGAGAAGAACTTAGGGACCTTGGCGACCATCGCATCTGTTGCCCCCATGATTGGTTTTTTGGGAACAGTGACCGGAATGATCAGGGCCTTTTTTAATATGTCGCAGGCGGGCAACAACATCAATCCCTCTATTTTGGCGGGTGGTATTTATGAAGCCATGGTGACAACCGCCGCCGGCCTCATTATTGGTATTATGGCCTACATCGGCTACAACTATCTGGTAGCCATGATGGAGAAGGTGGTCAACCAGCTCGAAATTCGTTCGGTTGAATTTTTGGATCTGCTTCACGAACCCGATCAAGCATGAACCTTCAGTCGAAAAACCGGCGCAAGGCCGAATTCAATATGTCATCGATGACCGACTTGGTCTTCCTTTTATTGATATTTTTTATGTTAACCTCCACCCTTGTTGCCCCCAATGCGCTTAAAATACTCTTGCCTAAAAATACAGGGCAGACGCTGGCACCTCAAAGTGTATCCGTGAGCATCGATCGGGCTTTACAAATCTATTATGGGAACCAAAAGGTAGATGAGCGTGGCTTGGAAGCTGCATTATCGGAACTTTCGGGTAGCCAACCTGGCGCAACTTTGGTACTCAATGCCGATAAGATGGTGCCTATAGAAAAGGTGGTGACCGTAATGGGCATGGCCAATCGACTCAACCTGAAGATGATTCTAGCCACTGAACCAACTGAATAACTGGAAAATGGCCATACAACAAGCAAATAATGAGGATCAAAACCGCAAGCGGAAAGGTTTTGTTGTCAGTCTGGTGGTTCACGTTTTGTTTTTGTTGATTATGCTTGGCTTTACACTGGAGGCTCCTTTCCCCCCACCCCTTGAACAAGGGATTGCCATTCAATTTGGAGGGGAGCATGATGGTATTGGAAAGACAGACCAGAATCAAACGGAGCGCGCGGTATCGGCCAAAGAACAGACTTCGCTGTCGAAACCCGAGCATACATCGCAAAAGAAAAATGTACCCGATCAAAGGGTGGTGACCCAAAGTCAGGAAGAGGCTCCATCGATGCGCAGTGAACAGCCCAATCCCCAAAAGCAGCAAGAATCTACGCCCCTTGATCAGAGAGCCTTATTTCCTGGGTCGCGTTCTCAAGAGAAAAGTGGACAAAACGAAGCGGCTGGTCGAAAAGGGAGTCGAGATGGAAAACCTCAGGGTGGACAAGTCGGAGACCCGCGCAACAATGGACTTATAGGTTCTCCAGATTTTTCTTTGCAAGGGAGAAACTTACTGACTTGGCACAAGCCCAACGATGATACACAGCTCCAAGGTGTGGTGGTGTTGAATGTCACTGTTAATCTGCAAGGTCAAGTGGTGCAAGCCGAACTCAACACGAAAAAATCGACCATCAGCCGTCCCGACCTTGTCGAAAAATGCAAGTTGTCTGCACGTAAATTCAAGTTTAGTGCGAC
>VGGT01000159.1 GCA_016868485.1 Bacteroidota bacterium | reverse complement strand
GCGGGCGCGTTCGATCTCGTTGAGGTACGACACCGATATGCCGGTTCGATCGGCCAGGTCGGAAAGCGACAAGCCGGCGTCGATGCGGAGCTGGCGCATTTTCAAGCCAAATATGAGCCGAATATTTTCCTCACGCAGGGCCATGGTCGGCGGGGTATTGCACAGAAATCATCCACGAAATAAGCGAAAAAAATCGTAGCGAGACCAGAAAAGAAAATCACCGCGCGACAGAAAAAGAAAATCATCGCGCAAATTGAATGTTTGGCGGAATTTCGCTAATTGTATATATTCGCTATTTAATCGACGCTTCCGTATGGATTTGACAGCAAGCACACCCACCGAAGCCATGCACCATTGGCTACAGGAAAAGGAAATTCAGCAGTTCCTGGAGGCCCTGCATCATTTTGGAGAAACAAGACGACAACAACGGCTCACGAATAGAGTCGAGCTTCAGGAGCGTTTCGATGCCGGCTTTCGCCTGACGCTGAACCCAGAAACCCTCCACATCCGATCGGGCGCTTGGTGCGTTTTCGATATTCCGGCTGATCTGCGCGACCGTCGTGTGGAAATCACGGGGCCACCCGAGCGCGAAATGATCGTGAACGCATTGAATTCTGGGGCTCAAGTGTTTGTGGCGGACTTTGAGGACACCTTTTCGCCCAGCTGGAGCAACATCTGCGCCGGTCAGTTTAACCTCTGGCAGGCGGTTAGGCGACCAATCGATTTTAGTGCTGAAGTGCAAGGGAAAGCGCATCTACTCAATGAACGGACGGCCACCCTGATGCTTCGTCCTCGGGGTTGGCACCTCATCGAGCGGCACATCAACATACAGGGGAAGCCCATGAGCGCTACCCTATTCGATACCGGGCTGTTTCTTTACCTCAATGCGCATTCGCTGATTGCCCAAGGCAGCGGCCCCTACCTCTACCTTCCCAAAATTGAAAACCAGCATGAAGCCGCGTATTGGGCCGACCTGCTCGATTATTTGGTTCGCTACCTCAGACTTCCTGAGGGTTGTTTGAAGGTTACGGTTCTGATCGAGACCATCACAGCGGCCTTCGAAATGGAGGAGATTCTGTATGCCCTGCGCCACTATGTGGTGGGGATGAACGCAGGTCGGGGAGACTACCTCTTCTCGATCATCAAGAAGTTTCGGCACGACCCTCGCTTCCTCTTGCCCGATCGGTCGCAGGTTGGTCGAACGGAACCATTTATGACCTCCTTTGCTGAGCGACTCGTGGATGTTTGTCGACGCCGAGGTGCTGCTCCCATCGGAGGAATGAGCGCATTCGTACCCAGCAGCCTCGATGAAGTGAACCGCCATGCCATGGCAGAGGTGAAAGCCGACTTAGAGCGCGTGCAGCAGCTGGGCTTTGTAGGTACTTGGGTGGCCCATCCCGCGCTGGTGCCTGTAGCCCATTCTGTCTTTACCCTGGAATCATCGGCTATTCATAGCACCACCCCAGCCGAAGCGGATGGGAGCCTTCACAATTCCCAGAGGACCGAGCCCGAGGAGGAGGAGGAGGCAGCGCACGATTTGTTGCGGATTGTAGAACACGGGCCCATCACGGAACTTGGCATGCGCAACAACATCCGGGTAGGCCTGCACTATTTGGCCCACTGGCTTGCCGGCCGGGGGGCGGTACCGATCCACAACCGAATGGAGGACACGGCCACAGCGGAACTGGCACGTGCCCAGTTGTGGCAGTGGTTGCGGCATCGGGTCAAACTCGACGACGGCCGTTTGTGCACGCCAGAATTGTTCGACACCTTGCTGCATGAAGAAATTCGTTCGCTCCCCTACGCCCTATCCGATAAACCCGACGCACTCCGACAACTTACCCAAGCCACCCGTTTGTTCAAACAACTGGTGATCAGTATGGAATTCGAGGAGTTCCTCACGCTGCCGGCTTACGAGCTGATGCTGATCGATTAACAAGGAGTGAATAAGGGTTGAAGCGGGGTTCTCAGCGAACTATTCAATCCGGATAAGCGCAGTTCTCAGCGCGACAAAAGATCAACGATGGCGCGTTCGATCATGCTATCGAACCCTTGTGATGCTTGCACCGGATCGAGGTCGACGGCAGTGTGTGGAGGGACGCCGTTCTCCCAATTCCAGTAGGCTCCGTTGCTGTCGAGCTCCGCGCTCAGGGCCTGGCCGACCGAAAATCGATAGTTCCATCCATTGGGGAGGCTTGCGCCATGGGGTATGCCTAGGCCACCCCCTGTGGTGTCACCCAACAGCCGCACCTGCGGCAAGGCGCGCATGTGCAAGGCCAAAAAGCTGGTGGCTGAATAGGATCCACGGTTTTGAAGGAGCACCACGGGGCCGGTGTACCGATGTTCCTCTTCGCCCGATGGCTCGGTAAACACGGCCTCAAGACGGGAGAAATCGCCCGCACCGCGACCCGTTTTCATGCGGTGGTAGTGGCTCTTGCGCCCTTCATTGGTGAACCTACCGGAAAGCCTGCGCGCATTGGTGAGCAGCCCCCCTCCATTGGCCCGAACGTCGAGGACGACCCCATCGCAGGTGCGCATGCGGTCCATCACAAAATCCAGCTGCGCTTCGGAGGGAGATTGGGTAAAATCGCGGTAGGCCATGAGGCCGATGCGTTTACCCAGGGTGTCTAAAATGGTATGTTGGATGGGGCCTGTGGTGAAAAAGGCCAGGCTATCGCGCAGGAAGTAGCGCTCCAAAATCAAACGGGCATCGAGGTTGGTGGGGCGCGACAAAAACAAGGGGCGGTAGGCGCTGTAGGTGAATGGGGTGAACAGATTAGCATGTCCATCCTGGAGTTCGTTCATCATGGCTTCGAGCACGCGGAACAGTTCCATTTCGTTCATGCCGGGCCGGATCATGGGGCTGTAGGTTTGGTAGACCCGGTTCCAGTCGAGGTTTTTGTAGTCGAGGTAGCTGTACTTGCCTTCGATTTCGGTCCACAGGGTCTCAAAAACTGCCCGCGGATCGTCGGCCGGTTGCTCACCCACCCATAATTGATCGCATCCACCCAGCAATAATGGCCAAAAGAGGAGCGTGAGGTATCGCATGATTCTCTTCATCGGATTTCTGCGCGGTTGTCGAGTCGAAACTGATAGCCCATTTGGAGGGTTTGGATCCACACGGCCACAGGCTGATCGCGGTGGCTCCAGCGGTAGCCCATGCTGTTGAGTCCGATGCGAAGGCTGTTGCCATTGCGCAGCGGGTAGCGCAAGTAGAACTGGTTGTTGAGGTAGGTGAACTGCCCGAGCCCCGCCAGACGAAGGTTATCGACCCATTCATTGAGGGCACCAACCACTGCATCTTCGCCGCCAACATTCGGAACACCGGTGTATGCCGGCCGTGATTGCAGTCCGAGAAGTCCTAAATCGACCTCCCAACCCAGGCGGATGTAGCGGAGGTATGATTCTCGGATTCGGAAGATAAACCAGCGTTTCGTTTCGCCACTGCGCGATGGCAAGGCATATTCAATGCGCGTGCGGAGACCACCGTTGAGCGAAAAGTCGTGGGTGGCGGAGGCGTTTCCGTGCGCGGGCTGTAGGCGCAACATCGAATAAAATTGACTGGATGGGCCGGCGTGGAGGCTCCATCGCCCCTCGGGCATGGGCAACCGAAACAGATAAGCGAGGTGCGACCGAACCCAAAATGCGCCTGAGAAATTGGCATTCCACCCCTCGGCTTCATCGGTGAACCCACCCATACCCATCCAACTGTCGTAGGAAACGATCGATTTTTGTCCTTGCCGCTCATAGGCCCCACCCATTTCGGCCTGTAGGCCACGGTAGATCCTGGGGGAGGTGATTCGCTCACGGTAGGCCGCCACGCCCAATCCCCATCCCCCGTTTAAATGATGGTTGGCACCCTTTTTCTGCCATTCGGGCTTGTTTAGGCTGATCTCAAGCGACTGTGCGTGGGCGTTGATCGACAGCCACACGCCCATGATCAGCATAGCGGTGGGGCGGCTTGCCCCAATGATCAGCATGGCGATGGTACGGCTTGCCCCAAACAGTCGTTTGGTTGCCATCTTTTCCTTGCGGGTTGGCTGATTCATGGGCAAAGGTCAGGTAAAGGAATGGGTGCTGTTGAAATCGGTGCGGCTTGGGGGTTGTGGATGCCCTTCAAACGCGACTAAACCAACCGATAAAGTTAAGAAATTTTCTTGAAAACCTGTTCGAAAAACAGCGTGGCCATCAACGGCTGAAGCGGTAGTTGCTGAGCTCCACCCGAACCACGGCTGGGCGATTGGGATCGGCCGGTTTACCCTTGGAGGCCGAATTGCTTTTGTGCAGGTCGGCGGTCATGGCTTTGGGTATTTTCACATGGCGTACATCCATCGTAAACACCATGAGGTCGGGCAAGGCACGTGAAGCTTGTGCACCGTAGGTGTAGTCGACCTGCACGGTGCCGCGGCTCCTGGTGGTCATTTCTGCGCGCAAAACAAGGGGCTGGCGCTCATCAAGCCAAAGGCGGGCCAACATCAGGTCGGGGGGCATGCCTGCGCCTGGCACAACCGTTATGAGCTGTGCTGAGCGCGCTCCGAGGGTCACTAGGCCTCCGTCGACTGCCGTGAAATTGGAGCTGT
>VGGT01000158.1 GCA_016868485.1 Bacteroidota bacterium | reverse complement strand
ACATGCACCACACCAGCCGTTGAATGTGCCATTAACGAAAACCCCAGTGAAGGCGGCGCCGTTGTAGTCAGACATATCTACCTGAAAGGTAACGTTGACTGGTGTGGGCGCAGCGGTGGTACAAACCGCACAGCTGTTCCAACATACGGCGTCTAATGTGGAAGCGGCGGCGATGGTGTATACCCGATTGGTGAAACCGCTCGTGGTGAGCACACATGAGCCACCAGGAGTGAGGTTCTCCTGACTCGTCCAACCATCAACTGTAAACTTGTACTCAATCACACCAGCAGGAAGTGGTAGGGTCACCTCCCAAATGGAGTCGTTGTTGGCGTCGGATAATGGGTTACACGCGCCACACCAACCGTTGAAGGTGCCGTTGACGTTCACCGTAGTGTAGGCTGGCCCAGTGTAGCCCCGCATATTCACCCTAAAGGTGGTGGCAAAGGTTGGGGGCGCGAAAACGCATGCCGAACAAGATTCCCAACAAACGGCATCAAGGGTTGTGGATCCACTCACATTGAATGCACGATTGGTAAAGCCCCCCGTTGTGATCACACATGTGCCACCTGGAGTCAAATTCTCAGAAATATTCCAACCGTCGAGCGTGAACTTATACTCTATGGCACCTGTAGGTAAGGGAAGGCTAACCTCCCAGATGCTGTCGTTGTTGGCATCGGTCATGGGATTGCAACTTCCGCACCATCCATTAAATGTGCCGTTCACAAAAACACCTGAGTAGGCGGCACCTGTGTACTGACGCATGTCGACTTTAAAAGTGACGGGATAAGTTGGGGGCGCACAAACGTTGCAGCTGTTCCAGCATACTGCAGGAAGGGTGGCTGTACCGGCCACGGCGTACACTCGGTTGGTGAATGCACCGGTGGTGAGCACGCACGATGTACCAGCTGTCAGGTTTTCCTGTCCATTCCATCCATCCACGGTAAACTTGTACTCGATGGTCATGGCCTGCAAGGGTAGGGTAATTTCGTAGATGCTGTCATTGTTGGCGTCGGTCATCACATTACATCCACCGCACCATCCATTGAAGGTGCCGTTGATGTTTACTGTTGTATAGGCGGGGCCCGTATAACCGCGCATGTCGACCTGAAAGGTAACATCGTAGGTGGATGCTGGTGATGAGCAAGGTGTGCAGGAATTCCAACAAACGGCATCGAGGGTGGTGGCGCCGGTGACGTTCGTGTAACGGTTCGTGAAACCTGAATTGGTTTGCGTGCATGACATGCCCTGTTGAAACATTTCTTGGCCATTCCATCCGTCTACTGTGAATTTATATTCGATTCCTCCAGCCTGTAGAGGCAGGGTAATTTCGTAGATGCTGTCGTTGTTGGCATCGATCATGGCATTACATCCACCACACCATCCATTGAATGTCCCGTTTAGATTAACGGTTGTGTAGGCAGGGCCCGTATAACCGCGCATATCGACCTGGAATGTCACGGGGTATGAAGGGGGTGGTGGCGCATTACAAACATTGCAGCTGTTCCAACAAACCGCATCGAGTGTGGCCGTCGAAGCAACCGTATAGACACGGTTGGTGAAACCGCCTGTAGTGAGCACACATGAACCACCAGGAGTGAGGCTCTCTTGACCTGTCCACCCGTCAACGGTGAACTTGTATTCAATGATAGCGCCTACCTGCAGTGGAAGCGTCACTTCCCAAATGGAGTCGTTGTTGGCGTCGGTCAACGGATTACATCCGCCACACCAGCCGTTGAATGTTCCATTCACATTCACAGTGGTGTAGGCCGCGCCCGAATAACCCCGCATATCCACCCGGAAGGTGATGTCGGAGGTTTGGGCCATCGCGCCGAAAGACATCAGCAGCGAAAGGCAGATTAAGGAAAGATGTTTAAACATAAAGGATGATTTTGGAAGGGTTTATGGTTGGAAATAAATAAGTGTACAAATTACACTTGCTAAATAAGTGTTTTTTTTACAATTATCCAAATATCATGGGGGTGATTATTTTTTTATCATGTATTTGTGTGGGTCGATTTGGGCTCGATGGGTTTTTCTTAGTTTCGAAAGGGCTTGATGCTGGGCGCAGAGATTCGATGGGTTTCGAAGGGCTTGATGCTGGGTGCAATGATTCGATGGGTTTCGAAAGGGCTTGATGCTGGGCGCAATGATTCGATGGGTTTCGAAAGGGCTTGATGCTGGGCGCAATGATTTGATAGGTTTTGAAGGGCTTGATGCTGGGCGCAATGATTCGATGGGTTTGCTAAGGCTCGATGGGGATGTAGGTGAAAGACCGAATCACCACCTCATGTTCTTTGCCATCCGATGGAGCAGCGCCCCCCAAAAGCCAGTAATTCATGCGGGTACGGGTGTTGTTTTCGGGCGCAGGGATCACAATGGGTACCGATTGTTGTCCGCCTTCATTTTTAATGCGGGCAGGGTTATTCGAATTGAATTTCCACTTTCCGATCACCCGGCCGCCTGTGCCTTCGCCGGCCCAACTCGTCCATTCAATCAAGGTGTCGCGCCAAACAAACTCATGGGTGGTCACCCCGATGAGGTCGCCGGGGTAGGTGGCTACTCCACGGACACGCTCGGGGTAATATGGGCCAAAATTAACAGGTTGAACGGCGTAGTTGAGGGTAGGCGCGTTGTTCTCCCCCCATTTGGCGAACTCAATATCGACCTCACTGTTGGCCTGGCTTCGAAAAGAACTATCGTTCCAAGTGAAGAGGCCCACCACCGTATTGTTGGCGATGTTTTGTAGGTCACCCTCTATCACCCAGCGGTAGGTGCCATAGCCGCAGGTATCGCGGCCGACCAGTTCCGTTGAATACCAACGACCATCGTGCTCGGCAATGCGCAAATGCAAATAGCCTTTTCCATCCAGAAAAAGATCCTCGGCCCGACCCGAAAAGTAGTTGGGGCCCGGGCCAACGCTTCCGAGGCTCGTTTTCACATCCCATACCTTACCTGAAAAGCGCACCACATTGCCCACGCGTCCATAATCCGGCGGGCGCTCCAGTTCGCAAGACTGAATAAAAATCAGAATGAAAGCGAACCCCACCAAGGGGAATTGAAACATCCGCTGCCGAAGGGCGGCGCATACATCACGAATAATCACTGAAGACATGTTATAAAATTGAAAATCATGGAATCCACTCCCATCGTGTTTGCAAGGGGCCAACCTGAAGCGTAAACCATCCTGGCTCGAGGGTATGCTTGAGGTCACGCCCCACAAAGCCCAATGATGATATGGGAAACACCAAATCAACCTCCGCAGAGGCACCGGATTGAAGCACAACAGCTTTGATTGCCCTCAATCGCTTCGCTGGGGGGGTAATGCTCGCCACGGAATCACTGACAAATGCCAAAACGGTCTCCTTTTGGGTATAGCTACCCTCATTGCGGAGACGAACACGCACGCGCAGACTGTCCGTTGCACGGGTAGGCAGGGGCTGCAGCAGTTCCAAAGATTCATAGCGGATGGGCGCGTAGCCGAGTCCGTGGCCAAACGCATAGGCCGGTTGGAAGGCATTCATGGAGAAATCGGTATGAAGCCGCTCCGTATGCTTGTGGTCGTAGGTCATCAAACTGTGCTCGTGGGCAGGGTATGTGTAGGGCAAACGGCCGGATGGACTATACCCACCGCTGAGGAGTTCCGCTAGGCTGCGCGTTCCCGCCGACCCCGGTTGGTTGGAGAGCAGGATTGCATCGAATAATGAGTCGATGCTGGATATGATCCGCGGGCGGTTCTGCACGAGTACCAGAATTTTTGGGCCCGCGTGGGCCGCACAAAGCCGCCGAATCCATGCAATTTCATCAGCAGGCAGGCTCAATTGCTCAATATCGCCTGGTTTTTCTGTGGATGGTTTTTCTCCGAGTACCACGATCAGGGGTGGATGTTCGGCATCTGTTCGCATCAAATGTAGGTCGTTGGCCTCTACCCGCGTTCCGGATGCGAACGCTAGGGGTGCGGGAATGGTCAGACCCAATTGAAAATACTCCTGAATCGCCTCGATTAAAGATATACCCGCATTCATGGTGTCCCATTTCGGATCAACGCCCTGCCAAGTACGCGACCAAGCACCATTCCAACAAAAAGGCTCATCCAAGGCTTGGCCAGCCAAAACCACCGGGCTGCCTTTGGTCAAAGGCAGTGCCTGGTTGCGGTTTTTCAGCAGGACCCAAGAGCTCCGGGCCGATTCCAAATTGAGTTTGTGAAAGGCATCGGTCTGCATCAGAGGAAATTGGCTCATTGGCTCCGGAAGTTGTCGGTTAAAAAGGCCCAAGCTGTGTTTCACATGAAGAATTCGGTAAACCGCTTCATCGATTCGCTTCATAGGAACCTCTCCCGACCCAGCCAATTCCATCAGGGCATCCGTAAATCGGTAGTCATTGGGCACCATAGCCAGATCGACCCCGGCCATCACGGCCATTCGCGTGGCTTCCTTATAGTTTGCCGCCACCCGGTGAACGGTCACCAGCTTCTCAATGTCTTCCCAATCGGACACCACCAAGCCTTGAAATCCCAGTTCCTTCCGCAGAAGGTTGGTCAATATTTCAGGATCTGCATGGACCGGAATTCCGTTGAGCTCGCCCGAATTGACCATCACA
>VGGT01000157.1 GCA_016868485.1 Bacteroidota bacterium | reverse complement strand
ATCATTTCTTGGATGTCTCCACCAAGAAAGGTGTCGAGTGAATAAAGGGTCATTCCAATGCGGTGATCGGTAACCCGGCTCTGCGGGTAGTTGTAAGTCCTGATTTTGGCTGATCGGTCGCCGCTGCTCACCAGGCTTAGCCGTTTGCTTTGATCTGCCTCCTGCCGGCGGTTGAATTCTAGTTCGTAGAGCCTATTTCTCAGCATTTCCATCGCTCGTTCGCGGTTGGCCAACTGAGAGCGCTCCACCTGGCAGGTCACTACAATTCCGGTTGGTTTATGGGTCAGCTGCACTTTCGTCTCCACCTTATTCACGTTTTGCCCGCCCGCTCCGCCCGAGCGACTGGTTTGCAATTCCACATCGGCAGGATTGACCACCACATCAAAGCTGGCAGCTTCGGGCATTACCATTACTGTGGCTGCGGACGTGTGAATACGTCCCTGAGCCTCAGTGTCGGGCACCCGTTGCACCCTGTGTACCCCCGATTCGTATTTCAGCGTGCCATAAGCCTGAGGCCCACTCACTTTGAAAATGATTTCCTTAAATCCACCAACAGTACCCTCATTCATGTCTAACACCTGGATTTGCCATCCCTTCTTTTCGCAATAACGGGTGTACATCCGCGCCAAGTCTCCGGCAAACAGTGAGGCCTCATCACCGCCCGTCCCGGCTCTAATTTCCAATTGAGCGTTGCGGTCATCTTCCGGATCTCGTGGCACCAAAAGCAAACGCAATTCAAGTTCTTGTTGTGGAAGCCGCTCCTCCAAGGCCAACAACTCCTGACGGGCCAATTCCTGAAATTCAGGATCGCTTTCATCGTCCAGGATCCTTCGGCTGTTCGAGATATTCGACAAAAGGTTTTCGTAGGCCTCAAAGGCCTGTACCAATTTTTCCAATTCGCGATAGCTTCGGTTGAGTTCAGTATATCGCGACATATCAGCGAAAACCGCCGGATCCTGTAGCTGTAATCCAGTGTCTATAAAACGCGCACGTATGGCGGGATATTGGTCAAGCATCGCGCAAAAATACAAGGAACCCGACCTAAGCGGTATAAATTCCTGTGATTGGAATGGGTAAATAAATCAAACAATCAACGTCCGCGACCGTAGCCCGCCAGGCTTTGATCGGGATATTGCAACAATTCCAAGCACTTACCGTCGAATTCGGCGTAGGTCTGAAACTGAATCCAATCGCCTAAATTGATATACAGGCTGCTTTCCCCTGCGGCTGTGTAGATGGGTAGATGACGATGTCCAAATACAAAGTAGTCGAAATGCTCATGTTCCAATTTGCGAAGACAGTATTGATACAGCCACTCATTGTCTGCGGAGAACGATTCGTCAGACGGAGCCGCCACCCGACTTTGATCGCTCCAGCTTCGGGCCAGGCTGTGGCCCAAATCGGGATGCAACCATGAAAATAAACGTTGATTGAGTGGATGGTGGAAGATCTTTTTCAGGCGCTTGTAGCCTTTGTCGCCCGGCCCCTTACCATCTCCGTGTGCGATATAAAACTTTTTCCCACCCCATTCAGGGGTCCATGCGTCGTGGTGCACTTCAAGGCCAATTTCATCGCGCAGGTATCCGAAAGTCCATAAATCATGGTTCCCCTTAAAAAAGTGAATGGAGATGCCGGAATCGGTCATGCGGGCCAAAGTACCCAAAAGACGTGTGTAGTATTTGGGTACTACATGCCTGTATTCAAACCAAAAATCAAACACATCGCCCACCAGGCACAGGGTATCCATGCGCGGGGCAATCTCTTCTAAAAATCCAACGATTTTACGCTCACGGGCACGACTTTCATCGACATTCGGTATTCCAAGGTGAAAATCGCTCAGGAAAAATACGGAACCACCGCTCATGAACGTGCTATAATTCGATCAGACAAACAAATATCTCTCGCTCTCGAGCGGCCTGGGTCAATAACGATGGCTCGTGTGACGCTGTTTTTGGATGATCGGCAGTGTGTGCTCGGCCAGCCAACTGAAGCAGTACGCCCATAGATGGCAATTTTGCGCCGTGTGCTTCTACCCACAGCTGCAAGGCTTGTCCTAAACGTGCTGTGAGTTGATGCGTAAAGCCCACCACCACCAATGTCGCCGCGCCTGATTGATCCGCTAATGGGTTAGGGCCACCGGGCGCCACCAAAACAGCGCCTTCCTCCGCAATCAGATATTCCGACGACAACAAGCGAAAGTGGGGTTGGCGGGGTGTATGTATGGGTTGTGAAAATCCAATTCCTAAGCCATCCAACAACCGACACAATGATTCTTCATAACAGACCAGTGTCCACTCGGGGTGCAAGGAAGTTAATTCAACCAGGGTGTCCCGCAGCTCCATGGTATCGCTGCAATAGGCGAATTGTCCACCCGATTGAACTACTTTGCGGGCAAAAACAACAGCCGTATCCTCCTGATCTGTGGGCGAATTCCCCAGTTCAGATGGTCCGCGCAGACTGGAGGCTGAAACACGGTGAATCAACCCCTTTCTGATGTGCTTTAAAACCCGTTCTCGGGCCGTAACCTCGCGAAGGCCTGTCATCTATGATTTGTTCATGTCGTCTGATGTGCCACCCACTTCATCGCTGGGATGTTCTTCGGGCAGATTTACAAGGGTTTCAACCTTAAGGGTTTCACTCGTTGCATGCCCCATATCAGCAGTTTCATTATCCATAGGGTTGGAGGCAAGTTCCCCAAGCGTGCCCGAAGCAGGGCTTGTAACAGGAAAACTAGCCACCTGTGGAATTTCCTCGGAAAGATGGGATTCCGTATTCGGTCTGGGGCCAACCAATCGCACCAAGTCCACCTGATAAATGACCTCTCTAACGAGCAATTCTTGAGCGATTTTTTCCAATTCCACTTTTCGCTCTTTGACCAACGTGCGCGTTTTGTCGTGGGCTTTCTCAATGAGCAAGCGCACCTCCTCGTCGATCATGCGCGCAGTGTCTTCCGAATATGGCTTTCTAAATTGGTATTCACCGGTGGGATCATGAAAACTCACGGGCCCAACTTTCGGGTTCATGCCGTAGAGGGTCACCATCCCATAGGCCATCCGGGTAACCCGTTCCAAATCATTTTGCGCCCCCGTCGAAATGCGGCCAAAAATAACCTCCTCAGCAACGCGGCCCCCTAAGGTCATGCACATAGAATCGAGTAATTGCTCCGTGGTGTAGAGGTATTGCTCCTTTGGAAGGTATTGGGCGTAGCCCAGCGCTGCGATTCCTCGTGGCACAATAGAAACTTTAACCAGTGGATCGGTGCTGTCGAGAAACCAACCCACCACGGCATGCCCGGCCTCATGGTAAGCTACAATCCGCTTTTCTTCGGGGGATATGATTTTGTTCTTCTTTTCGAGTCCGCCAATTACCCGGTCTACCGCTTCCTGAAAGTCGCTCAGTTCCACCTGTTTTTTCGATTTTCGGGCCGCGATCAGGGCCGCTTCGTTACAAACATTGGCGATTTCGGCCCCCGCAAAGCCAGGAGTTTGCCCCGCCAAAACACCAGCATCCACATCAGGGGCAAGCTTCAGCGGCTTCAGATGAACCCTAAATATCTCTTCTCGCCCCTTGATGTCAGGACGGTCAACAGTGATTTGCCGGTCAAAGCGGCCCGGACGCAAAAGAGCTGAATCTAAGACATCCGGTCGATTCGTGGCGGCCATCATGATGATCCCAATTTCCGATGAGAAACCGTCCATCTCCACCAGCAGTTGGTTGAGCGTACTTTCCCGCTCATCATTACCCCCCATAATTTGATTTTTGCCGCGCGATCGGCCCACCGCATCGATTTCGTCGATAAAAATGATACACGGAGCTTTCTCCCGTGCCTGCTTAAACAGGTCTCGAACCCGGCTTGCTCCAACGCCCACAAACATCTCCACGAAATCAGAGCCGCTTAGGGTAAAGAAGGGAACTTGGGCTTCGCCTGCCACCGCTTTGGCCAGCAGGGTTTTCCCCGTACCCGGGGGGCCCACCAAGAGCACGCCTTTGGGGATTTTGCCGCCGAGGCTGGTGTATTTTTTGGGACTTTTCAGAAAATCGACCACCTCCATAACTTCAAGTTTGGCCTCATCCAAACCGGCAACATCATTGAAGGTTGTGTTTTCACGCGCATTTTTGTCGAACAGCGTAGCGCGCGACTTCCCAATATTGAACAATTGCCCACCACCTCCACCGGCACCACCAGCAAAGCGTCGCATCAGCAGCATCCACAATCCGAGTAAAAGCAGCATGGGAAGTAAGAACCCCAAAAGGTCCGAAAACCAACTGTGGCGACTTTCCCAACGGATCTCCATTTTTTTGTCGTCCGGTAGTTTTTCTTGAATTTGATCGAGCTTTTTGGCCAATGCCTCTTCGGAGCCTTCCTTTATCAGTAGCGCTGCACCACTCGAACCCACGCTACCAGGTTTCAGTCCCTTGTACCTTTCTTTCTTCAGGCTTTCCGTGTTCAACGTGATCTCCAGTACAATGATGTCTTCCTGCCGAAATGCAATCATTTTTTTAACATCTCCCTCACGGAGCGCAATTTCAAGGTCACTCCACGCCGCAGGCCGCGTTTCCGCAGAGCTACCGAAATACATCATTCCTACAAAGATCAAGGCGATGAACACATAGATCCAGTAGAAGTTGAATTT
>VGGT01000156.1 GCA_016868485.1 Bacteroidota bacterium | reverse complement strand
GAAATGCAGAATTCCGGGGGGCACCCGACAGCGCGCATAAAGTGAATCAAATGGCCAAAGAAGGCCGAATTCGCCTAATGATGAGCAGTACCCTGCGCGAATTGAAGGGCGAGGCCGATTTGGAAGCAGTGGTGGTGACCGACATCAACCAGCAGGAGCAGGTCTTGCCCGCCGATTACCTAATCCCCCTCTACGGGTTAAGTCCACGCCTTGGACCCATTGCAGAATGGGGTCTCCAATTAGAGAAACAAGCAATTGTGGTGAATACTTTCGATTACAGTACCTCGGTAGAGGGCATATATGCGATAGGAGATATCAACACCTACCCCGGAAAACTCAAGCTCATACTGTGCGGCTTTCATGAGGCCACGCTGATGTGTCAAAGTGCGTTCGCTCGCGTCAAACCAGGCGAAAAACTGAGTTTCAAATACACCACAGTACAAGGGATCAATCCGTTCTGATGGCCGACAAGCAGTTTTGGGTCGAATTACCCGATGGTTCCCGAACCCCACATGAGGTGCCGTCCGACATGGGGCTCAGTCTGATGGAAGCGCTTAAAGCGTTGGATTACCCCGTTGAAGCCACTTGCGGCGGGATGGCCCTGTGCGCAACATGCAGAATCGAATGGCAAGACGGAAACCTACCCGAACCCAGCGATGCGGAACTCGACATGCTCGATACCCTTCCCGATGCCCGCAGCACCAGCCGACTCAGCTGCCAGATTCGCCTCACCGATATCAGTGATGGGAGTACGTTTCGGGTGCATGCCCTGGAATGGAACCAAGGCAACGCGCCAACCGGACAGCAGGCATGAGCAGGATAGTGGCCATCGATTTCGGATTGAAGCGCGTCGGACTCGCTGTGACCGATCCATTGGGCATGTTCGCCACAGCGCTCGATACTGTGGCCCGAAAGGAGGTGAGGTCCTACCTCAAAAAGTACCATCAAGAGCACACCATAAGCGCCTTCGTGATAGGCGATCCCCGAACATTAGCCAATCAGCCCTCCTCGGTGGCCGGTGCCATAGCCGCTTTCAGACGCGAATTGCTGGCCGATTTTCCCGATATTTCTCAATACGGGGTGGATGAACGTTTCACCTCACGCATAGCCTTGCAGACCATCGCCGGGAGCGATTTACCGCGACTCAAGCGACGCGACAAAGGACTAGCAGACCGCATTAGCGCGGTACTTCTTTTGCAGTCGTACCTCGAATCCGTTCAACATCGAGCGGAACAAGGAGCCGCTGAAGGTGCTGAAAATCCCATTAAACCTATCGATCAACCATGATTCTTCCCATCTATCTCTACGGGCATCCCGTGCTCACGACACCGGCTTTGGAGGTGGATCCCATAGACCCGATCCTCCCTGGCTTGATCCAGGATATGTTTGAGACCATGTATGCCGCGAGTGGGGTAGGTTTAGCGGCTCCGCAAATCGGGCGCTCCATGAAGATGTTTGTGATGGATGCCTCAGGCTTCGACGAAAAGCGATTCGCCCATGAAAAGCGGGTGTTCATCAATCCCGTCATCTTACAAGAAGAAGGGGATCCCTGGTCATTCAATGAGGGTTGCCTCAGCATTCCGGATGTTCGGGGCGACGTCCTTCGTAAGCCACGGATCCAGGTAGAATGGATGGATCAGGATGGCAAAAAACAGCTGCAGTGGTTCGATGATATGCCAGCCCGCATCATTCAACACGAATACGATCACCTCATGGGAAAGCTGTTTGTAGGCTATTTTAGCCCACTGCGCCGACAAATGATGCAAAGGCGACTCGATTCCATTAAGAAGGGAATGACCAAAGCCGAATATCCTGTCTTCGCCGCCCCACCGCAAGGCGGACGCCACAAGCGTTAGGCGCCACAGAAGACGGCGCCACAAGCGTTAGGCGCCACAAGAATCGATTATCGTTTGTATTCTGCCATTTGTCCGGGATAGCGCTCCTGGGCATACTTCAGGGCTCTTTCCAAATTGACCACACCACCGCTCCTGCATATTTCGCGCGCGGTCAGTGTTTTCTGATCACCAAATGTTTTCTTTCGAGACTGGGCAATTTTCGCTGCGGTGCCATCGGCCACCGGCACAATCACCTCATCAGGAAATGGTTTCACAGAGGAAACGATGATATCGCGGATTTCGGGCGCCGAAAGTTTGGGATACAAACCGCGAAGCAGTGCAGCCATACCCGCAACCACCGGCGCCGCCATACTTGTGCCACTTTGCGCCCCATACTTTCCATCCGGTAGGGTAGCATAGATGTCCTGTCCGGGCGCAAATACATCCACCACCGGGCTGCCAAAATTTGAAAACGAGGCAATACGGTTGATGGGGTCTTGGTTTGGGCCAATGGCACCAACCTCAATCCAAAACGAGAGCCGGGCGTCATCGATCTGTGGTGCACGGGGATAGGTGGGCAGGTCGGGCACAAAAAGCGCGTCATTGCCCGCTGCATGCACCATCAACACATCGCGCGAGGCCGCATAGCGTATAGCATCTTGCACCAGGGCTTCACTGGGCGAAAATGATTTCCCAAAACTCATATTGATGACTTTGGCGCCCATATCAGCGGCGTATCGAATGGCATTGGCCACATCCTTATCGCGCTCGTCGCCATTGGGTACCGCCCTAAGGCTCATGATGCGGGCATTGGGCGCCACCCCGTTCATGCCCGTTTGGTTGCCATGCGCAGCAGCAATAATGCCCGCTACGTGCGTGCCATGGCCCGCATCGGGACCCGTTACGCGCTTGTCGCCATAGAATCGATCCTTCAGATCCTCATACCGATCCCCCACCAACCCACGAGGGTCGAACTTAGGATTTAGGTTATATTCATACACATCGCACCATCGTCTGCCGTTCGAATTGAGCTCAGCGTGTATATCGGATATGGCCGTTCCGCTTAGTTTCGACATCCAATAAATTCTCTGTACACTCTTGCCCCCTCCCTTCACTTTGACCGCACCGATATCCGCACTGTCGCCCCCTGCGCGGGCCAGCTGCGCATAAAAGTCGTTATTGGCCTTCTGCAATTTGATGCCGTTTTTATGATTCGCCTTGGCTTCCTTCCGTTTTGTTTTATAATGAAAATCGACCTCTTTTTTAAAAGCCTTTTGTGTAGAATCCTTCTTGGGTAGTCCGCCATTTTTTTTCAATTCACGAAGTCGAACCCACTCCCGGGTCACTTCATAGGTGTCTTGGTTGATTTCGCCCCCGCGACCGCTGATAAAACTCCATCCACGCAGGTCATCGACATAGCCATTGCCATCGTCGTCGATTCCATTATTCGGGTCTTCACCCCGATTTTTCCAAAGTATCGGCACCAAATCCGGGTGTTCGGTATCCACTCCTCCATCGATGACAGCCACTATAACATCAAGCGGCTTATAAGTCTTCCCCATGGCCTGAAGTATTCTTTGGGCCGAAATGCCGGGCATGCTATCAATTTCTTCATCGAGAAGGTGCCACTGCTGCATTTTTGATAGTTCCTGTGCCCGAACCTGAGGCATAGCAAGGCACAAAAAACTGCCCAAGAATATGCCCCTAAACATGAATTGGAGAATGGAAATTTTAATCACCATCTTATTTTTTGATGATTCTGTGGTATGATGTGTGATTTTTTTGACGAAGAGCCAGTACGAACTGCCCAGTTGATAAATCACCGAGGTAGATCCTGCCGTCTTGCGATAAAGGTGAAAAGGTTCTCAGCCAGCGTCCGCTCAAATCAAGCAAAGCATATGTCCAAGGAGCGCCTTCTAATGGGGCAGGAGCAGTTCCGTCGATTTGAAGCCAGTCGGTCGTGGGGTTGGGGAAAATCCGTACGTTGGCATGAACGGGCTCGATGATTCGGCTGGGGCCACCACCCAATCGGGCATACAAGAACAATTTACTGCGATCGAGTATGAAATTCCAGCGTGCTGTATCCGAAACCAAATCATGGCCACCCCCTTGAAATGTATTCAATTCACTGGTGATTTGCAGGTTGCTGAGCCTTTGATGTACTATACTGCTCCCGTCGACCGTCAGAATGTTGAGTCCCATTGCGCGCACCGGCCCCCTTGCGTAAGGAACAGTTTGGTCGTCCGTTCCATGAAAATGTATGGCCGGCACAAACCCAGGTTGAATAATGAGGGTGTCCAGTGCAGCCCCTGCCAAATTCACGACCGCCTCAACCCCGGAGTGGTAACCGGGGTTTCCCGACAGACCTTCCAGCCCGGCGTTTAAAGCAGTCAGGTTGTTTTGCACCTGTTGAGAAGTCAAGGCAGGATTTTTAAGCCAAGCCAGGTGAATGGCAGTAATCGCACCAGCAGAATAGCCACCGGCGTAGATTCGAGCGGTGTCGATGCCATACGGGTTGTTGTGCTCCACAAAGGATTTCCGGAAGAAGCGGGCGGCAGCTTTGGCATCATGCGTGGCCCGAATGGCGGCTCGAATGAATTCATCTTGCAGGCCAGCCACATTGCCCACATTCACCCCCAATCGGTAGCCAACACTGGCTGCAACGTAGCCCCGAGTGGCAAAGTAGGCACACATATTCTGCATGTAGGCGTCCGTACGCGAACCGCCCACAAAGCTGCCACCATGAAACAGCAACAATAAAGGTCTTCGGGTGGCGGTATCTCCGGCGGGCATATAAAGATCCAGCAATAAGGGGGCGCTGTTG
>VGGT01000155.1 GCA_016868485.1 Bacteroidota bacterium | reverse complement strand
AATACCAATAGGTCGGTGGTTCCGTCGCCGTTTACATCCATTTCAGCGATTTGACTCGAGGTCAGCCCCCCCATCCAGGGTAATTGAAGGGTTTCGGAGCCGATGCGCACCGTTGGCCCGCTGCCTGTACGCACCATGCGGAAGGCTTGTGCCGCGCTTTCATTCATCCCCCCCAAGCCAATGAAAAACAAAAGAATGAGTTGAAAACGGTAGGTATGAGCAAAAATTCGGGGAATCGGGCGCATGGTATCCACAAAATTAGGAGGTTTGTGGGGTGAGTGGACACGCTACAACGGAAGATTTGTTCGATGCTTTTGAGCGCGCGGGTCATCGCGTGGCGACCGACAGCCGCCAGGTTCAATCGGGCGACATGTTTTTTGCCCTAAAGGGACCGCGCTTCGATGGGCATGATTTTGTTCAACAGGCCTTAGAAGTGGGGGTGACCGCGGTGGTGGTTGAGCAAGAAATAGCGGGGGTCGATCCGGCGCGTTGCCTGAGGGTGCCGGATGTGTTGTTGGCCCTGCAGGAACTGGCCCATCAGTATAGAAAAAGTATCGGAGGATTAACCGTCATCGGTATCACCGGATCGAATGGGAAAACCACCACGAAGGAGCTTGTTCATGCGGTGTTAACTGCACACTATCGCTGCTATGCTACCCCGGGAAACCTGAATAATGCCCTTGGGGTGCCGCTCACCCTGCTCGGAATGCCGCGCGATACAGAGTTTTGTGTGGTGGAAATGGGGGCGAATCATCCGGGCGAGGTGATGCCGCTGTGCATGATGGCGGATCCTGATGTGGGGGTGGTGACGGCTATTGGGAAGGAACACCTCGAAGGCTTCGGAAGTTTGCAGGCCATCATCGATACCGAAACGGAGCTCTACGCCTACTTAGGCCAAAGAAACCGACAGGCTTTCACCCCAATGGAAGTGCCCGAGCTTATGGAGGCTGCACGCATCCACTGTGTGGCGCCTGCGCCCATCTATTACGGATCCTCGGCCGAAGCGGATTGCGTGGGACGACTCCTTCCGGGCGATTGGGCGGTTCGCCTGCAGTGGGAGAACAGCTACCGCTTGATGCTGAGGGCCCCTCAGCTCGAAACCCAATTGTTTGGGGCCTACAACTTCAACAACATCATGGCCGCTGCTTGTTTGGGTCGCTATTTCAGCGTGCCGTATCAAAAAATCAATCAAGCCTTGGCCAACTATACGCCATCCATGAACCGCTCTCAATTGGTGCACCGGGGCGAACGCAAGATCATCCTCGATGCCTATAACGCAAATCCGCACAGCATGCAGTTGGCCGTGGCTGGATTGGCTGCGCTCACAAACGTTCAGCGGGTTGCTCTTTTGGGTGATATGATGGAATTGGGGGCGGCTGCTGATGAGGAACATGAGGCCCTGCTGCATCAACTCGTGTCGGTCAATCCCGAAGCCGCCTGTTTGTGTGGGCCTTTGTTTATGAAGCATCAGGAGGCCTTTCCCGGCTTCGATTTCTACCCAAACGTCGGGGCCTTGCTCGATTCGGGCCGACTCAAGGACCTTCCGGCCCGTTGTGCGGTGCTGGTGAAAGGCTCCCGTTCGATGGGCATGGAACGATGCCTCGAAGGCCTGGGTGTTGGGTAGTAGGGTTGGGATAAGCAGCAGGCTTTTATAAATAGCGTAACCTTGGCTTAACATCCATCCGCAGTGGGCGCACTACTTTTGGTGCGTTTTATACCTATGGCCCACACCGACAACCTTCAACCACATTTTTGTTCAACCACAGTACGTTATTGGTTGACCTTCATCGCCTTCAATTTGCTTTCAACCCTCTCGTTTGCCCAGCTGGGGTCGATTACAGGTGAAATCCGCGATAAAGGAAGTAACGAAACGCTCATCGGTGCGGCGGTGGTCATTAAGGGAACCTTGTCTGGAGCCTCAGCCGATCTCGACGGACGATACACCATCGCAAAAGTCACCCCCGGTTCCTACACTTTATCGGTACAGTACTTGGGCTACCAGCCATTGGAGGTCTCGGGCGTGGTGGTTACGGCCGGTGGAAGCACGCGGGTCAACCTCTACCTCGAACAGGAGTCGACCAGCCTTTCCGAGGTGAAGGTGACGGCCGAGGCCCTTAAAACATCGATCAGCACCATTCAGATGATTCAGAAAAACAGTCTGGGCGTGATGGATGGTTTGTCGGCCGATCAGATTAAGAAATCTCCGGACCGCAACACGGCCGATGTGCTGAAGCGAACCAGTGGCACCAACATACAGGACGGTAAATATGTGGTGGTGCGTGGACTCAACGAGCGCTACAACCTGGCCCTGGTGAATGGCGCCATGCTTCCTGGCACCGAACCCGACAAAAAAGCCTTTTCCTTCGATTTGTTTCCCTCCGGGATGCTCGACAACCTCATCATCATCAAAAGCGCCCAGCCCGATTTGCCGGGCGAGTTTGCCGGGGGCATCATCCGCATCAATACCCGCGATGTGCCGGATGATCCGTTCTTCAACATCAGTGTGGGCACGGGAATGAATACGCAGGCTACGTTTCGCGAGTACCGCCGCATGCAGGGGTCGAGCACCGATTGGCTGGGTTATGACAAAGATTTTAGGACCTTGCCCGCCGATTGGCCGGTCGATCGTGCGGCTTTGGTTGATCTGCCTGACGAACAGCAACTCGCCCTTTCGCGTCAGTTCCGTAATTCGTATGCGACCGACAACCGCACTGCCCTTCCCTACGGCAGCTTTCAGATGTCGGGTGGAACCAAAGCGCTTTTGGGCCCCACCGAATTGGGTGTGATCGGTGCTTTATCTTACAGTACATCGCAAAGAGTCAACTACTCCCGGGCGAGTGGGTTTACCGGTGTGGGGGGTGGAACAGGCATAGGCGATTCCTTGGGCGTTGCTCAGCTATTGTCGACCTACAACGATACCGCATTTCATACCGATGTGAATTGGGGTGCCATGCTCAATTTTTCCGCGCGATTTGGCCCGAATCACCGCATTTTCCTAAAAAATGCCTTCAACATCACATCGGATAATATTTTCACTGCGGGGGGAGGCTTTCGTACGGACGGTGAATTCGTTCCTTATCGGCGATATCAGTATGAGTTCACCACCAATCAGTTGCTCACCAGTCAACTCGGCGGCGATCATTCTTTGTTGAAGAATAAGCTGCGGGTCGATTGGGTGGCTTCAAGCAGCAGAAACCGCCGAGATCAGCCCGATTTTCGGAGGATTCGTTTGCTCTCGGTCCCGAATGCTGAGGGCGATACGGTGTCTGTTTTTCAACCGCAGTTTCAGCCGAACGACGCGGATGGTTATCGCTTCTTCGCCGGTCTAACAGATCAGGTCAACAACGCCTTGGTCAACATCACGATCCCTTTCCGACTGGGAGCCAACAAACATGAATTCAAGACCGGCGTGTACGCTCAGTCGAAATCACGCACCTTCACCGCCCGTCCGTTGGGCTACGCCCGCGCCCCAGGCCCTGTTCCATCGGATTCTTTGCTGAATCTACCGCTCGAACAGCTCTTTGATACGGCCAATATCCGCAACGGTGCCTATTGGATCGATGAAATCACCAATCCGGGCGACCGCTACGATGCCTCCTCGTCGATCAACGCAGCCTACGCCATGATGGTCAACAAACTTGGGCTGAACTGGAAAGTCATCTGGGGGGTGCGGTTTGAGGATTTCAGGCAGCAATTGGATTGGAGTACCACCGACGGACGCGACTCAGTCGAGAAGAAATTCCCTGATCTATTGCCGTCGCTTAATCTGATCTACAGCATCAACGACGAGTCAAACCTTCGTCTGGGGGCCTCCAGAACCTTATCACGCCCGGAATTCCGAGAAATCGCCCCATTTACTTTCTATGACTTCGACTTGTTCGCAGCTGTTGCCGGAAATCCAACGCTCGTGCGTGCGCGGATCAATAATTTCGACGCCCGATTTGAGCGTTTTTTTGCAGGTGGACAAATGTTTTCTGTAGGGGTCTTCTATAAAACATTCGAAAATCCGATTGAGCAGAACTTTCCACCCGCTTTGGGCGGTGGTGTGCAGCGAGGAATTTCGTGGCTGAACTCGCCCACGGCCCGCACCATAGGAACCGAACTCGTGGTGCGCAAGAACATCCATAAAAACCTGGTAGTTTCCGCCAACCTGACCTTAATTAACTCGGTCATTGAAATTCCTTTTGCCGATTCCACACGCGGCATTTACCGCAGGCCCATGCAAGGACAAGCACCATTCATTGCCAATGTGGTGTTGCAATACAACCAGCCCACTACCGGCATGCAGTTCAATGTATTCTACAATCAGGTGGGTCGGCAAATCGCCTTTGTAGGGCAACCCGATTTTGAACTGGCCGACTTTTACGAGAATTCGCGCCCGATGATGGATGTTCAAATAAACCTGCCGGTGGGCGAACGTGGAAACTTCACGTTTTCTGCAGGCGACCTCATCAACAGACCTCGCTTTATTTACCAAGATCTTAACGGAAACAAGAAGGTCGACAACAACCCCATCGTTTTTGGCCAATATGAATATAAGGGAGATCAGGATGTGGTGACCTTGTTCCGCCAGCCTGGGCGCACCTTTAGCCTCGGTTTCTCGTATAAGTTGTAGCCGTTTACCGCCGAATAGGTGCTGTATACCGCCGAATAGGTGCTGTATACTGCTGAATGGGTGCTGTTTACC
>VGGT01000154.1 GCA_016868485.1 Bacteroidota bacterium | reverse complement strand
AACTAATTTATCAACCAATTTAAGCAACTATTTTATCGACCAATGCGGTGAATCGCTCTTGTTCGACCAAGCGAATGCGTTCGCCCTTTTCAATATAACCGAAGCGGGCTCGGGCCTCATAATTTATTCCATCAAAAGAGACGCGACCCACCGGGCGGAGGTCGGTGAGGGCCACGCCTTCAATCCCTATGGCTAAGGGTGATTCAGGGCCCAAAGCCGGTACTGTTTGGGTGGATGGGGGCGGATCGATGCGCACGAGTCTCCGGAAAGCCCGGGTATTGAGGAGGCTTTGTCCCCAGACCACCAAGGCAGTGAAGGCCAACACCAGGGGGAGCATCACCACCACCATGGCCTGCATGAGCCCGAGGCCACCCCGCGCTTCGGGCAATTCATAATCGAATCCATCGTTGCCCACCAAACTGCTGACCAACGCGAAAACCATGAATACAATTCCGACAGCCCCCGCAAGGCCGAAGCCGGGTAAAATAAATATTTCGACTGCGAGCAGAATAATGCCGGCCAAAAACAACAGAATCTCCCAATTAGCGGCCAATCCTTCGAGGTATAAGGGGGCGAAATAGAGAAGCGCGGCCCCAACGGAAACGGCAAGCGGGAAACCAATGCCCGGCGATTGCAATTCGAAGTAGAGGCCCCCCAAGATCAGCAGGATGAGTATGCTGCTCACCGCTGGGTGTATGAGCCAAGAAATCATGCGGTCTGTGGATGTGATTTCTTGCTTCACGATCCGATAGGGTTGGTTGATCCCCGCCAAAAGCAGCACATCCTCCAAACGCTCGGCTTTGCCCTCGCAAAATCCGTTGGCGATGGCTTCATCGCTCGTGAAGGTGAGTACTTTCCCTGAGTCGATGACCCCAGATATGGCCACCGAAGGGTCAACCATGGCCTCGGCAATGCGGGGGTTTCGGCCGTTGGTACTGGCCGTAGCGCGCATGATGGCCCGCATATAGGATTGGTATTTGTCGGGTACCACTTCCCCCGTTTGGTTGACCACCGTGGCGGCACCCATGCTGGCACTTTGGCGCATATAGATGCTGTCGCAGGCTATGGAAATTAACGCTCCGGCAGATGCGGCGTTGTTATCGATGAAGGCGATGGTGGGCAGGGGGGTGTTCAGGAGCCGCGTACGAATGCTATCGGCCACATCTACTTGTCCGCCATAGGTATTGATCCTGAGCACCACCCAATCTACCTGCAAATCTTCGGCTTCCTTCATGCCGTTCTGAACGGTTCGCCAAGCTCCTGGGGCAATTTCTTCTAGAATTTCTATGAGGTAAACCCGTGTGGTATCGGCGGATGAGGTTTTTGGGGCCTCGGCATGCAGGCCATTCATGACGCCGGCAGCGTTGCCCAGACCAGTCATGAACCAAAGACCAAGCACCACAAACCCATAAAATAAAAGTTTCTTGGCGTTGTTCATAGTTTATCGGTCTGTTTTTTAGTGTACCGTCAATGGATCGAACTACTCTTTAGACCTCCATGTAGTTCCGGTATTCAAACAACCGACGACCGGTGATTTGTTCCCAAACCAACAAAAGCTTTTCGCGTCGGGTGGGTTTCACGGCGCGGGGCTTGTAAACGAACGTCCAGTCTTGCCGGGCAATCCGTTTTTCCATAACGGCGGGATGCGAACCTGTGAAGGTGTCGAGTTGTTCATTGCCCCCGTATTCATAAGTCTCGCGCACAGCAATATGCTCCTGCACATACTCATCGGAATGCCATAATCGGTTGAAGTTGACCTGTTTATCCTGTTGTTGCAATGGGTTTTTTACCCAACCGTAATGAAAAACCCTGGCCATCGTCGATTTTACCCGAAGTTTTCGTCCGTCGCAGCGAAAACCCTGGGCATCGCGCCAGGCATGTAGTCCGGGTAACGGGCGCATCACCCTAATTTCACGCCTATACCAACGGCGGTTAATCCCTACATAATCGTAGGAGCCGTAAAAATGTTTGTATTGGAGCAAAAGGCCTTCCACTTTGGGCTTACCCAGATTCTGTTCCATGGCCTTACGCAACACGGGATAATCATTCTGGTGGATCACTTCATCGGCTTGAAGATAGATCACCCAATCGAATTCACGACTCAATGCCTGGTAGGCTTTGTCGGTTTCCACCGCCAAAACACGTCCACCTTCGCGCAGGCTGTCGTCCCAAACCGAGTCGACCCAATGAATGCGCGGCTCATCGGCAAAATGCTGGCGCAACATGTCGGAGGTGCCGTCTTCGCTGTTCCCGAGCAGCACAACAAGGGTGTCGACCAAGGGCAGAAGCGAGGCGATGCTCTCGCACACGGGGTAGTCGAAACGCACAGCGTTGCGTACAAAAGTGAACCCGCCTACACGCATATCATTCCTTTCCAATTAGTGTGGTTTTTTTCGTGTTAACCCATACTTAGAATAAGTATAGTACGCATCGATTTTGGCAATTTCCCAGCCGGCGCGGCCATCGAGAAAGCCGGCTTTGAAGAGGTAGTCACGCAGCCACCGAAAGGCAGCGCTCAGCACAGGTTTCCAAAACGGGGCGATGTACTGTTGCGCCCTTCGTTGTTCGGCCCATAGTCGTGCATAGCGGTCGCTTTTCCGTTTCAAGGTAGAAGGGCTATCGGCGGTCAGGTGCAGCAACTCCCCGGGTAGGTCCACCACTGGCGTGGCATCACGGAGGATCAACTCCTCGTGTGGATGGGCATGTCCCCACACAGCGGCATCGCGGTGAAACAGCCGAATCTTTCGGTCGGGCCACCAGCTGCCATGGCGGATGGCTTGTGTGCCTAGGTGGTTGCGCCGGTTCATGCGCAGGGCACAGGGCGAAGACGGGTCATGCTGCTCGCGCCACGCCAGGATGGCTGCTTGGAGGGCTGGGGAGAGGCGCTCATCGGCATCGATCGACAAAATCCAAGGGTGGGTGGCTTCCTTGATTCCCGCGTTTTTTTGGGCAGAAAAGGTGTCGAATGCCCGCTGAACGACCCGTGCGCCCAAGGCCTCTGCTCGCCTGGCGGTGTCGTCGGTGCTTCCCGAGTCGAGCAGCACGATTTCGTCGACAACGGGCCCCATCGATTGCAGGCAATCCGCGATGCGTTCCGCTTCATTGAGGCAGATCACCACGCCACTGATCCGTAATTGACCCTCAGTTGATGCCTCGGGGGTGACGGGCAGGCCATGTCGACGGGCGTCGCTCGTTTGCATGACACAAACATAATAGACAGGGGTGGATTGTCGTGCTGTCCCGCTGTTTTGCCTATTTTTGTGCATGCCTTGGTATCCCCACATCCTCCACGCCATCGGAAACACGCCGATGGTTCAACTCAATCGCGTCACCCGATCCCTTTCGGCCACGGTTCTGGCCAAAGTGGAGACCTTCAATCCAGGCCATTCGACCAAAGACCGAATGGCACTCAAGATGATCGAGGAGGCCGAGAAAAGCGGTAAGCTCAAACCGGGGGGCACCATCATCGAAGGCACCTCGGGGAATACGGGGATGGGGCTCGCCATTGCGGCGATTGTGAAGGGGTATCAGTGCATTTTTACAACGACCGACAAGCAGTCGAAAGAGAAGGTGGATGCCTTGCGTGCTTTGGGTGCTGAGGTGGTGGTTTGTCCGACCAACGTAGATCCAGAAGATCCACGCTCCTATTATTCTGTGTCTTCGCGCCTCGAGCGGGAGGTGCCCAACAGCTGGAAGGCCAATCAATACGATAATTTGTCGAACCGGCAGGCGCATTATGAGTCGACCGGTCCCGAAATATGGGCGCAAACGGATGGGCGAATCACCCATCTGGTGGTGGGCGTGGGCACGGGGGGTACCATTTCGGGAACAGCGCGCTACCTGAAGGAGCAGAACCCGGCGATTCAGGTTTGGGGAATCGACACCTATGGTTCAGTCTTCAAAAAATATAAAGAAACCGGTGAGTTCGATAAAAACGAGATTTACCCCTACATCACCGAAGGGATCGGGGAGGATTTCTTGCCTCAGAATGTGGATTTCGATCTGATTGATCGATTCGAGAAGGTCACCGACCGCGATGCTGCCGTTATGACCCGCCGCATTGCACGGGAAGAAGGGATTTTTGCCGGTAATTCAGCCGGCTCGGCGGTGGCCGGACTCCTTCAATTGGGCGGGCATCTGAGAAAAGAGGATGTCGTGGTGGTGATCTTCCATGACCACGGTACACGCTACTTGGGCAAGATGTTCAACGACGAGTGGATGCGCGAACGTGGATTTTTGGAATCGCCTGTGCGCACCGCCGCCGATTGCGTGGCCGCGCACCGACACCTGCCCTTGCTCACTGTGGGGGTCAGCCAAACCGTTGCTGAAGCGGTTCAGAAAATGCTTCATTACAATGTTTCCCAATTGCCGGTGGTCGATGCAGAAGCATTTAAGGGTTCGGTGACCGATCACCAGTTGATGGGTTTGTTGGCCGGCGATGAGTCGGTACGGCGCCTTCCGGTCGGTGAAGTCATGCTGCCTCCCTTTGCCTGCGTGCCATCGGGTACGCCGGTTTCGGCGCTCATGGCTCATTTTTCATCAACCACACCCGCGGCGGCTGTATTGGTAGACCTTGGGGGCCATGAAAAGCACATCATCACCCGCCACGATCTGATGGCCCAACTTTCCTAGCCATGTATGCGGGGGGCGAATGGGACCCGCTCGGTCGTTGGGTACAACCGTTGCGTTTTCCGCCCCAGCGCATTGTGTCGCTCGTGCCCTCCCAAACCGAAT
>VGGT01000153.1 GCA_016868485.1 Bacteroidota bacterium | reverse complement strand
GGCCTACCTCAACAGCCTGATGGCCTATGTGGTGATCTTGGTGTTTTTGCTCGTTACCGGCCTCATCATGTGGGTATTCCCCGATTACAGCCTGTTGCAGTACGGATATGCACACCTCGACCAGCTGTTCAGCATGGGGCCTTGGATCTTGATGTTCCTCATCCCGGCCATCACCATGCGCTTCTTTTCGGAAGAACGCCGCAGCGGTACCCTCGAGCTCCTCTACACCTCACCCATCACCGACACCCAAATCATCCTCGGCAAATACCTCGCGGCCACAGCCTTGGTGGCCTTTGCCCTGCTCCCCACCCTATTTTATGCAGTATCGTTGTGGTTCCTGGCCGACCCTGTAGGCAACATCGACACGGGAGGCATCGCCGGCTCATATATGGGCCTGCTTTTGCTCGGCGCAGCCTTTGTTTCTCTCGGTCTGTTGGCATCCGCCCTAACCGAAAACCAATTGGTGGCCTTCATCCTCGGCGTATTCTTCTGTTTTTTCAGCTATTCAGCCTTCGACAGCCTCTACCTCTTGCCCATCGACGGGCGCATCCAACATATAGTAGAACAACTCGGACTCGGCGCACATTATTACGCGCTCAGTAAAGGGGTCATCGACACCCGCGATTTGGTTTTTTTCCTCAGTTTTATCGGTTTATTTCTTGCGCTCACCCGTCAGGCCCTCAACAAAAAGAAATGGTTCCGTCTGGTGCTTTGGATCGGAATCCTCGTTTCGGCGAATGTGCTGGCCAGTTTTCTCTACACCCGGCTCGACCTCACACGCGAGCAACGCTATACCGTTTCCCCATCCACGGCGCGCCTGCTTCAATCACTCGATGATGTGGTCTATGTGCATGTGTACCTGGAAGGGGAGTTCCCCCCTGGATTCCGTAAGCTCCGGGATGCGGTGCGCGACCAGCTTACAGAAATGCGCCGTTTATCGGGCGGAAAACTCGAATTCACCTTCACCGACCCCTCGGATCAACCCGATGAAAAGACCGCTAACCAGCTCTATGAACAACTGTATAAATTGGGACTTCAGCCCACCGATTTGGAAAACCGAACGGCAGAGGGAGTCACCCGAAAAGTAGTGTGGCCCGGAGCGGTGGTCTACTACCGCAACAAAGAAATCGCTACCAATTTTCTCTTGGGGTCGGGTGCGGGCAACAGCCCTCAAGAAATCCTAAATGCCTCGGAAGAAGGCCTCGAATACGCCTTGGTACGCGCCATTCGTAATGCCACCCAAAAGAAACAGCCAACCGTCGCCTTCAGCGAAGGCCACGGCGAGCTCGATGGCCGTTCGGTAAGCGATATGGCCTCAGCCCTATCCGATCAATACAAACTCACACGCTACAACATCAAAACCATCGAGCCCATACCGGCTGATGTTGATGTACTGGTGGTGGCCAAGCCCACAGAGCCCTTCACCGATTGGAGTCGCTACAAAATCGACCACTTCCTCATGCGGGGCGGGCGAATACTGTGGATGGTGGATGCCGTGGCGGCGGAAATGGACAGCATGACCCCCGAAAACTACTTCATGGCCATGGACCGCAGCCTGAATCTCGATGATATGATGTTCCGCTACGGAATCAGAATCAACCCCGATTTGGTGCAAGACGTCCGCTGCGGCCCCATCCCTGTGGTGTACGGAATGCTCGCTGGTCAGCCCCAGCAAAAACTATTCCCCTGGCCGTATTTTCCCTTGGTGAACGGGAATCAGACACACCCCATCACCCGAAACATCGACCCCGTGTACCTTCGATTTGTGGGGACGATCGACTATGTCGGAACGGATCAACTGCAACGCACCGTTCTCCTGCAGTCGGGCAGCCAGAGCCGACGGATGATGTCGCCCGCCCGAGTAAACCTCAACCTCGCCCTTGAACCCGACGACCCCAGTGCATATAACCGTCCGGGGCAATCCCTCGCCGTTCTCCTCGAAGGCCGGTTTCCCTCGGCCCTACACAACCGATACCTCAACGACTTCGCCCTACGCGCCAGCGATTCGCTCAACATGAAACCGATCAAGGAAAGCGCCCCCACACGCATGGTGGTGGTGGCCGACGGCGATATCATCCGCAACGATGTGAGCAAGAGATCTGGAGATATTTTTCCGTTGGGCTACGACCGCTACAGTCGTCAGATTTACGGAAATAAGGTGTTTCTCCAGAACACCATCGACTATTTGGTGGATCGGGAAGGCTTATTAAACATCCGTTCGCGGCAGATTCGCCTCCGCCTGCTCGATGGCGAAAAAGTGAAAAGCCAGAAATTGCTTTGGCAGTTGTTTAACCTCGGCCTCCCCATCGGCTTGCTTTTCATCTTCGGGGGCATACGGTATCGGCTGAGGGTGCGCAAATTCGGTCAAAAACACCCCAACTATGCGTAAAAACATCATTTACCTCGGCATCCTTTTGCTGCTGCTGTTGCTGAGTTGGTGGGTCTACAAGCAACGGACGTCGACTACGCTTGACCTTGAAGACACCACCTTTTCCATTCCAGATACTTCGGTAGTTGACCGGATTTTTATGGCCGATAAAACGGGCGGCCGGGTATTATTGGAAAAGGCTGGGCCAGGTCAATGGAAGGTCAATGGCCAATACACCGCCCGACCCGACGCCATGTCTGCCCTGCTCGATGCCCTGCTGCGTATGCAGGTAAAATCGCCGGTTCCCCGTCCGGCAGTCGACAACATCCGCAAGCAATTGGCCAGCATCGGCCGCAAAGTTGAGATCTACAGCCGAGGAAAAAAGCTATCGGTATTGTATATCGGCTACTCTACCATCGATTCACGAGGCACATATGCCATCCGCGAAGGGGCCGAATTGCCCTATATCCTGCATGTTCCGGGTACTGAAGGATACCTCACACCCCGGTTTTTCATCGATGAGGAGGAGTGGAGAGAGCGGATTTTGCTGAGAATCCATCCCGACAGCATCAGATCTATAGAAGCGCGTTTCCCCGATACCCCTGGGTATTCTTATCGCGCAGAACTACTCGGACCTAGACGCTTCGCCTTGTATGATGGAAGCGGGAAGCCTATTTCCGCACTTTCCAATGAAAATCTCACAGCACTTTTTGGGGGGGCCAGACAAATTCCGGTTGAGGGCTACGACAACCACGGGGTGATGAAAGACAGCATCGTGGAAATGGCACCTATGCGCCATAGTCTGAACATTACGCTGCGCAACGGCCAATCGCATCAACTGAGTTTTTATCCAAAAAGCCAACTCAACCAATTAGATGTGGTTCTGTTGGGGGTCATGCCCGACCTCGACCGCGATTATTTCTACTATAAGGAAGGCAATGACTTCGGTTTTATACAAAAACGTAGTGTTCCGTGGATGTATTTCACCCTTCCTGACCTCATTCAGGCCAACGGACGCTCCGCGCCTTCACGAGATTGAAGTTGTCTTCTTATCTTTGTAGGTTCGTTGGCCTCGAACCGCCAACAGATCCGCGTTAACCTTTTTCCCCATTCCCATGAGATGTATCGTTTCGGCCCAGGCGCTATTTAAAAACCTTCAAAAGTTACAGGGTGTGATTCAAGCTAACCCCTTATCGCCCATCATTGAGAATTTTCTCTTTGACATACAGGACCGAAACCTCACCTTACTGGCAACCGACCTCAACACCACCCTCACCACCCGCATGAATGTGGAGGCCAAAGGGTCGATGCGCATAGCCGTTCCCAGTCGTTTCTTATTGGAGACTTTAAAGTCGCTCGGTGAGCAACCGGTAACGCTCAATATGAACGAGGCCAGCTACAGCATTTCCATGAGTACCGATTCGGGTGAATATCAACTGCTCGGTGAGGATCCAGCGGCATTTCCCGTCCTCACAGGGCCTGCCGAACTCCACCAGGAATTCACGATGCCCGCTCATGCATTTCTAGAAGGACTCAACCACACGCTGTTTGCGGTGAGTACAGATGAGTTGCGTTTAGCGATGGTCGGCGTTTTGGTCGACATGGACACCACCGGCGTTCATTTCGCAGCCACCGATGGCCATAAGTTGGCCACGCATTCTTGCCACATGACAGGACCCAGCCTTTCAGGTAAGTTTATTTTGCCCCGTAAGGCGGTTCAGCTGCTGCGCAACCTACTTCCCGACATCTCTGGCGATATTTCACTGCGCTTCGACAATGCCAATGCTTATTTCAATTTTGGTGAAACAGAATTAACCTGCCGACTCATCGACGCACGTTTCCCCGACTACAAAAGCGTCATTCCTACAGGCAACGACTATAAACTCGTCATTTCACGTCAAAGTCTATTGAATTGCTTGAGGAGGACATCGCTCTATGCCAATAAATCGACCTACTTGATACGGGTAAACCTATCGGGCAGCGAGTTGAAGGTCGTGTCGGAAGATTCCGATTTGTCGAGTCACGCTCAGGAGTCGATTGCCTGTTCATGGGATGGCCCCGATATGTCCATCGGCTTCAACGGACGAACCTTTATCGAAATGCTGTCGAATCTTTCCTGCGATCAGGTGGTGGTGCGGTTGAACAGTCCGAACAAACCTGGACTCATTTCTCCAGCCGAGCCAGACCCCGCCTACAGCGTCATGATGCTCATTATGCCCGTGATCATGGCCTTCTACGACTAATCGAAATATTTTCAGGTTATCTCGGGGCTATTTTCGGCTTATTTCGAGGCTATATTCAGGTTATCTCGGGGCTTTTTTCTGATTATCTCGGGGCTATTTTCTGGTTATCTCGGGGCTATTTACCAGATCCTCGCAGGCCTACTCCTTAAGCAACCAGCTCCGCCAGCCCCAAATCGCCAGTAGGATGAACACCAGGTATTGAA
>VGGT01000152.1 GCA_016868485.1 Bacteroidota bacterium | reverse complement strand
TTGCGGTGAGCCGGTAGAGATACGGTTCCCCCAAATCATGGGTCCACCACAAATGGGGTTTTGGGACAACAAAGCGGGTGCGAAAAACGGTATCGGCTCGGCCAAGCATGGGTTGGGATTGTTCGAGTCGGCAATCACGACCGCTGAGTTGCAGACGGATTCGCGAACCGGCGGGGGCAGCCCGAAACCGCACTTCGGCTTCGATCTCGGCTGATGCGGTGTCGGCGCGCAGCACCCGGTGGTTGAGTAAGCTGATGCACGGGGTATTGGCCCATTCCATCCGCACGACTCCAGTGATGCCTCCGGCGGCCATACGAGGGCCCCAATCCCATCCGAAGGTGTAGGCTGCTTGCCGCACAAAGGTCCGATGCCCCTCAGGTAGGGGAAGGTGCGCTGCTGAAAGCGAGTCATTGAGCCGTTGAATGGGCAGCAGCTCCACTTCCAGGCGGTTGGTACCCACGGTCAGCAAGCTTCCCAGCGCAAAACTGTGCGGATGAAAGGCGTTTTTCGTCACCCCAAGTCGTTTGCCGTTGAGGTAAACCCGGGCGTGGGTCATGATTTCTTCGAACACAATCCGGCCATCGCTTCGTGATGCTTGCAATGAATCGACCTCGAAATCGAGGCGACATACCCATACAAGTTGCTCCACCCACTGCACACTATCGGATGTTTGCTGGCTGTAGGGATGCGCTATTTTTTTCATGCGCCACAGGGCGTCGTAGAGGGTAAATGGGGCTTTGATTCCGGTTAATTCCATGCCCGTTTCGCTCTGTATGCGCCAGGTATAAGACGCCAAGTCGGGCGGAGGGGGCGCAGGTGGCGGAATGAGCGGAGGGGGCGCAGCAAAGCGGTTGTTGCTGTTCGATTGGGCGCTCACCCCCATCGATTGCGCATTCACCCCCATCGATTGCGCGCTCACCCCCATCGATTGCGCGTTCACCCCCATCGATTGCGCGTTCACCCCCATCGGATGAAGCCCCAGCATGCTCATACTAACGAGCATGCTCAGGCCAACGAGCATGCTCATACCAACGAGCAAAATCAGCGCGGGTTTTTTGTATTTTAAGCGGGCAAACATCTAATAATAATTAATTTGTTATTTTAAAAGATATTTCATTATTTGGATCTCATCAGAATCAGGAAGGGGTTCAGCCAGTGGAGACCGACTCCTGTTTCCGACCCATGCTGCTGAATGGTAATCGACGGCGTCCCCTAATTGGTCAAACAGAACGCGGATGTTCTCGCGCCTGATGCCGCCACCCACCATCAACTGAAGCCGTCCCCGCTCCAGAATCCCCTCTTCACTTTTCAGCTGTTCAACGTAGGACATGAGGTTGTTGACTCCATCCACAGCGCCTCCGATCGGAGTCCCCGAGCTGAGGAGGCAACTGCATCCGAGTAACTGAAGCTGCTGGAGTGCCGAATTGGGATCTGTACACAGATCGAAGGCTCGGTGAAAGGTGAAGGGTAGGGAGGGCGCCGCTTGGGCGATCGACAACAGAGCGTCTGCATCGGGCATAGCATCCGGGCTGAGGCAGCCACCTACCCATCCATCGACGCCCTCATCGGCCCAACGGCGCAGCTGTTGCCGCATCTCCATGAGCTCGCCCGGGGTGTACACAAATCCCCCGCCCCGGCAACGAATCATCACCCGAACCGGGCAGGGAATGTGCTTGCGCAGGGGCAGCAGGGTGCCCAAAACGGGTGTAATGCCTCCTTCGGCATAGGAAGTGCAGTACTCGAGGCGATGGGCACCTGCTTTGGCGGCCACGAGCAGTGCTTCGGGCGAGAAACAAGCAATTTCGAGGCGAGCAGGCATTGAGTCAATGATGTGCCGTTCTCTAGTTCAGTAGGAAGGGGGCATCGAGCAGTTCCGTTTGGCCGCCAACCAAAGTCCGCGCATAGGAAAAGCCCGGCCGGAGCGCAAAGGCACCTGATTGCCCGTCGGCCCGCATCGCCAAAAAGCCGATTTGCGTATCGCGGAGGTCGCGACCACGGCGCACAAACATCGCCTGGGCACGGTTTACGGCTTCACGGCAGGCCTCTTCAGCCGTTCGACCTTGCCGCATCAGCTCCACGACCAAATGTGAACCTGCAATTCGGATCACTTCCTCTCCGTGTCCCGTGGCCGTAGCAGCACCCACCTGCCCATCCACATACAGACCTGCACCAATGAGGGGGGAGTCACCCACCCGTCCGTGCAATTTCCAAGCCATTCCGCTGGTGGTACAAGCCCCTGACAGGCGGCCCGTTTCATCCCGAACCAGCATACCGATGGTGTCGTGGTTTTCTATGTTCACCACCGGCGTGTAGCGGGCATCTTTCATCCACCGCCGCCACTCAGCCTCCGATTCGGCTGTGAGCAGATTTTGCTTCTTGAAGCCCTCCCTCAAGGCAAACTCGAGCGCACCTGAGCCGCACAGCATAATGTGTGGGGTGCGTTCCATCACCGCCCTGGCCACAGAAATGGGGTGCATGATGTGTTGCAAGAAGGCCACACTGCCTGCGTTGCCCAATTCATCCATGATGCAAGCGTCAAGGGTCACATGACCATCCCGGTCGGGTCGTCCGCCATAGCCCACGCTGCGTTCTTGTGGATCGGCCTCCACCACACGGACCCCGGCCTCCACTGCATCCAGCGATTTTCCGCCTTTGCTCAGGACCGACCAGGCCTCGGCGTTGGCTTTCAGTCCGAAGCGCCAGGTCGACAGGGCCACCGTGGGCACGAAATCCCGTGCCCCCAATCCCAGAGGATTGCTGCTGCGTTGATTTGCACGGCTCTGATTCGGTCGCCATCCCCCCACACCCATCAAAGTAAGCGCTCCAGCGAGCGCGCTTTTTCGTAAAAAAGTTCTTCGGTTTTGGTTGTTGTGCTTCGGCTTCATGGTGTAATAGGGGTTCAATACAACAAACTACATCTGCTCGAGAAAATGCCGTGCATAGCGATAGCCTCGTCGGTCAAGCCAGCGCGTCTCCAATTTCAGCCGCTGCAGAAAACCTGGGTAGCTGCGGGTTTGGGGCGGCGACCATAAGACCTCGGCGAGGGCGGGCATTCGGGGCAGCGCCATGTAGGTGACCTGATCGAAATGAGGCATATACTCGGTCCACACATTGCCCTGAGCGCCTAAAATATGACGTGTTTCGGCCAAATTGAGTTCGCGCGGAATGGGCTCGTAGTCATAGACTGCCGAAAGCGAATTGTAGCAACAAATGGCCAAAGGTTCGAGTGAGTCGGGTTGCGCCTGGTAGTGATCGAAATAGCATGGCCGGCCGGGCGACATAATCGCGTCGTGACCGGCGCGCGCGGCGGCGATGCCCCCTTCGGTACCCCGCCAGCTCATAACGGTGGCCTCCGGAGCAAGACCGCCCTCCAGGATCTCATCCCATCCGATTAATTTCCGCCCCATCCCACCCAAAAACCGCTCAATCCGGCGGATGAAATAGCTTTGAAGCTCATGGGCATCCGCCAAACCCTCTTCCTTCATGCGGCTTTGGCAATCCGAACAGGCCTCCCAGCGCTTTTTAGGGCATTCATCGCCCCCAATGTGTACCCAAGTACCCGGAAAAAGCGACACCACCTCGGTTAATACGGTCTCTAGGAAACGGAAAACCGTGTCTTTGCCCGCGCAAAACACATCATCAAACACGCCCCAGTGGGTGGCGGGTTCAAACGGACCACCCGTGCAAGACAACTCAGGATAAGCCGCGAGCGCGGCCAGGGCATGACCGGGCATCTCAATTTCGGGCACCACCACAATGTGCCGCTCCGCAGCATAGCGTACCACTTCTTGAATGTCGCGTCGCGTATAAAATCCCCCATAACGCAAACCATCGAAGCGCATCGGGCTCACCGGCCTTCCCATTACGGTTTCTTTGCGCCAAGCCCCCACTGTTGTGAGCCGAGTTAAGGTCGGTACCTCCATCCTCCAGCCTTGGTCTTCCGTGAGGTGCCAATGAAAGCGGTTCATTTTGTAGCGCGCCAACAGATCGAGGTATCGCTTGATTTCGTCGACCGTAAAAAAATGCCGACACACATCGAGGTGCATGCCCCGCCAGCTGAAACGCGGACGGTCTATGATCTGGAAAGCCGGAAGCTGACCGTCGGGGTGCTGCTCAAGGATTTGCTGCAGACTAACAAAAGCATAAAACATGCCTGCTGGGTCGCCAGCCACAATCGATAAACGACCGTTGATGGCCTCCATGCGGTAGGCCTCGGCCCCCAATGGCGCACTCATTGAAAGATGAATCGGGTGCGCTGGTCTCAGCCATTGAGATTTCGTGGAGCATTTCTGAAGCTTCCAAAGGCTACGCAGGCTTTGTTTCCATACACCTGCAAGAGAATCCAAACCAGGATCAACACCCTCAACCACCACGGGTGAATGCGGACTCAGCCGCAACACCACACCCGACTTAGAATGCCATTTCAGTTGTTCAGGTTGGGGGATGATCGAAACGCCGGTTTGCGCATCCGTAGCGGTTTTCGCTTGGGCCCCTACCCAAACCGGAAGGCATAAAAAGAGAAAAATAAACCACCCGGCGGCCCGCACGATCAATCTAAGTTTTGGGCCTTCAAAAGCGAAGGAACGCGCCAGGCATACCAAGCCAGGTAGGCAAATGCTGCCACGGCCATCCAATAAGAGGAATGGATGCCGACCAGGTCGGCCAGCTTTCCTTGTAGGGGAGGAAGTATGCCCCCACCCAGGATCATCATTACCAGAAAAGCAGAGCCCTGTGCGGCATAGCGCCCCAATCCCCAAATGGCCAGGGTAAAAATGGAAGGCCACATAATGCTGCAAGCCAGTCCCCCTGCCAAAAATGCATAAATGGCTACCGTGCCTGTGCTCATCATGCCCACC
>VGGT01000151.1 GCA_016868485.1 Bacteroidota bacterium | reverse complement strand
TTGGCACGACAAGCCGAGGTTCAGGAGCAGCTCGACGCGGCCGATGCATGGACAATCGACCACCGTCTTTCGCTCGCTATGGAGGCCTTGATGTGCCCCCCTGCTGATACCCTTATCTCCGTACTTTCTGGCGGTGAGCGCAGAAGGGTTGCGCTGTGTAGACTGCTGCTTCAAGAACCGGATGTGCTTTTGCTCGACGAGCCGACCAACCACCTCGACGCGGAAAGCATCGACTGGCTCGAACAACACCTGCAACGCTACAAAGGCACGGTCATCGCGGTTACCCACGACCGCTATTTCTTGGATAAGGTGGCCGGTTGGATTCTTGAACTCGACCGGGGTGAGGGCATTCCTTTTGAAGGCAATTACAGCGGCTGGCTGGAACAGAAGTCGAAGCGCCTCGCACAGGAGGAGAAGAGTGAAAGCAAACGACAGAAAACCCTTCAACGGGAGTTGGAGTGGGTGCGCATGGCCCCCAAGGCCCGTCATGCTAAATCTAAGGCGCGCCTCAACGCCTACTCGAACTTATTGAATGAGGATGTGGCCGAGAAAGAGCAAAAATTGGAGTTGTTTATCCCTCCGGGGCCACGCCTGGGCCAGAATGTGATTGATGCCGTGGGTGTTTTCAAGGGATTTGGCGACAGGCCCTTGATTCAAAACCTCAACTTCTCATTGCCTCCGGCGGGTGTGGTGGGTATTATTGGTCCGAACGGCGTGGGAAAAACAACGCTTTTTCGGATGATCATGGGACTGGAACAACCGGATCAGGGCACGTTTACGGTGGGTGAAACCGTACAAATTGGGTATGTCGACCAGTCACACGAGGGTCTTCTGCCCGAAAAGTCGGTATTTGAGGTGGTCACCGGTGGAACGGAAACCATGATGCTGGCGGGTCGACAGGTGAACTCCAGGGCTTACCTATCGAAATTCAATTTCAGCGGCAACGACCAGAGCAAAAAGATTGGTGAATTGAGTGGGGGCGAACGCAACCGCGTGCACCTGGCGATGACCCTGCGGCAGGGGGCGAATGTGCTTTTGCTCGATGAGCCCACCAACGACATTGATGTGAATACCTTGCGTGCGTTGGAGGAAGCCATCGAGAATTTCGCGGGCTGCGCGGTCATTATTTCCCACGACCGCTGGTTTCTTGACCGTGTGTGTACCCATATGCTGGCCTATGAGGGACAAGGTGAGTTTTATTATTTTGAAGGCAACTACACCGAGTATGAGGAGAATCTGCGTCGCCGCAAAGGCGAATCGGCCGTTCGGCGCAACCGCTACCGAGATCTGTCGGGTCGCTCCTAAATTTTCTGACCATGAGCACCGCTAACCCCTCTCCTGAATCCCCAAAGGCCCCCTTTCCTGGCGGTACCTGCATTTTGTCGCCTGATCGTTGCCATCAAACGCTTCGGCGTATGGCTTGCCAGATCTTGGAGCGCAATGATGAGGAGAAACGCATTCTGCTGGCTGGGGTCCGCCATGGTGGCGAGGGCGTGGCTGATCGACTGGCGCATGAGTTGAAGCGTCTCAGCCCTGAACTCGTTGTGGAGGTTACCCACATCATGCTGGACAAATCAAATCCGTCCGCACACGCGGTGCACATAGGGGTTGATATGGCGCCCTGGGCCCAGGGTGTGGTGGTGGTGGTCGACGATGTGGCCCACACGGGGAGAACATTGCTGCATGCCTTACGTCCCTTTCTAGATACTTCTTTCCTACGGTTGCAGGTGGCCGTTTTGGTGGATCGGGCCCATAAAACCCACCCCATTCACCCCGATTATGTAGGCCTATCGCTCGCTACTACCCTGCAAGAACATATTGAAGTGGTGCAGTCCGAGGGCTCATTTTCTGTGTGGCTGCTTTAATCGGTTCTATTCCACCATCGGTTCTATTCCACCATCGGTTCTATTCCATCATCGGTTCCCTTCCATCATCGGTTCGTTTCCATCATCGGTTCCCTTCCATTGTAATGGGGCTGAACGCATTTTTCGGCTGAATTCATTTAGGCTGAATTCATTTGGGCTGATTTAGAGTATTTCTGTGTTGTTACATTATATAGTTGCATCGAATGCCCTGTATACTAGTCGAGTAGGGCCACCACCATCGATATTTCGATGTTGGCTTGTCGGGGCAAGCCTGCAGCGGCGAAGGTCTCCCGTGCGGGCACCTGCCCCCCCTCGAAATACCGGCCATAGATCGTATTGACCGCCGAAAAATGAACCATATCAGACAACAAAATGGTGGTTTTCAGCACGGAATGGAAAGACGCACCGGCCGCAGTGAGGATCGCTTGAAGGTTTTTCATCACCTGTTCGGCCTCGGCTTCGATGTTATCCTGAATCATGCTTCCTGTCTCCGGATCCAGTGCTATTTGCCCGGAAATGAACAGCATTCCGTGGTGCGCAACGGCCTGACTGTAGGGGCCAATCGGTGCCGGGGCATGGGGGGTGTTTATGTATTTCATGGTTCGGTGGGTTCTTATTGTGTATTTTAGCGGAAATATAGCATCTGCCATGCACATTTTGGTCAACGGCCCTGCTGCCCGTCGCGGCAAGCTCCTTTCCTCCTGCGCCGAAAACCCGGGCCCCGGATCACCTTCCCTGGTGTTCACAGAAATGCCTGGGCCCGAATCACCTTCCCTGGTGATTACAAAAAACCCGAAACCTGAGGATTTGTCGACTGTGGATTTGTCGACTGTAGATCTGATCATCGACCTTGCCTTCGACCAGCACCCTGAACTGCTGCATTTTTACATGGCCCATACCCATCCGGGAGCCTTTTTCATCCTGCATGCCAATACCCTTTCGCTTCGTGAAACGGCGCATTCATTGGGTTTGGTGGAACACCTTCCCCGTATTGCTGGGGTGAATGCCTGGCCCGGTTGCCTTGATGGCCCTTTATGGGAAATGAGCGTGGGCCACGATGCAGCACTTGATCCGCTTAAACTGTACTCAGAAGCCCTTGGTTTTCAATTCGAGCGGGTCGAAGACCGTGTGGGCCTGGTGACACCCCGGGTCATGTGCATGATCATCAACGAGGCCTATCTCACCCTGCAAGAAGGCACTGCGGACCGGGCCGACATCGACTTGGCAATGAAATTGGGCACCAATTATCCGGGCGGCCCCTTCGAATGGGCCGAACGTTGGGGTTTGGGTGAAGTGTCGCGCATGCTCCAGAGCCTGCAATCCGCCACGGGCGACCCCCGCTACATGCGATCACAGCTGCTGATTGAGGAGGCGCTGGCCTTCAACGAGCAACTGAATAGCATGGTTAACCACAGACCTTCGAATATTTGACCGGTTCCTTTTGCGTTAGATCGGGCACAAGGTTTTCCAAAAACCCCTATTTCACCAAATGTATGATGCCATTTTTGTAGCGCTTTCGACCGGTGCATCCCGTATGTCCGAGGATATAGGGATACGCACCTGGGGTACGGTTTCCTCCATCCCATCGGACGGTCAATCCCTCATCCTTCCAAACCAACAATCCCCAACGATCAAATACCATCAACTCTAGGGGATAAATCCAAGACACCTCCCAAACATCATTGATGTTATCCGCGTTGGGCGTAAAGGCGTTGGGCAAGCTTCTTTTCAGCTGCTCATCCTCATTCACCACCATCACCCGGGCAACAGGGGATGTGCAGCCAGCAATCGAGCGAAAAACAAGAAAAAGGTTTGTGGTATCCTCGAATATTTCTAATGGGATGATATTTCCAGAACCCACGAACTGAGTTAAGCTGCTGTCACGATACCAGTCAAGTCGGCCCCGCATGGGTCCAGGGTAAGGTATAGGCAGATAACTGCGGGCGCATACAAACGTATCAAATTCCAAAGGGCGGGTTGGTGTTCGATCAACCAAAACATCCAACTCCACAATGCTGTCACAGTCCACTACATTCCTTAGGATCTGTATGTAACGCCCCGTCTGGGTGATGGTCTGTCCATTCCATTCTAATTGGTCACAAGCGGTATCTTGAGAATATGAACTGCTTGGTTGCTTCACATTTACTAGATAGGTCACAATACTATCCCTGCAATCTGCGGCATAAAATGTATCCAAATAGGTGCCACTCTGGGTTACCGGACCAGAAGGCAATATTACCTGCAAGCAATTTTCTATTGAAACCGTATTGGTAATTGGCGTACAATATGGAAATATTCCTAATAGAATTTGGACGTCAAACTTTATAAATCCTATTAATACCCCATTGCGGAATTTATCCATCCGAAGTACAAACACAGTAGTTTGAGGATTTGATGAATTAAATGAGACATTGCCATTTAGGGGGTTAATGCTGATAGAGCCATTTACAATCGCAGGTAATGTTGGGCTATATCCTGCTGCATATATTACGGGTGTATTGTAGGCACTTAAAGCTGGTACAAGACTGAACGAAAGGGAGTCCCCATCTGGATCTTGTGCATAAAAATTTACAGCTACAGGCTGGTTAACACAGTAAGCTGGAATAAGACTATCCACGAAAACGGGAGCTGACTGTTGTAAAATCCCATTATCATCCAAAAAGGACTCAATAAAAAAATTTGTATTACCTGAGTTTTCAATGGTATTGGTCGTGTTTCGAGCGGGAAAACCTTCAACTGCGTCCCCTCCCCATGTTAAAGTCCATCGATTGCACTGAGGATCAATCGCATCAAATGGCAAGGTAACCAAACCTTCCCAAACGTATTTCTCTAACCCATATCGACTGCCTCCATTACATGTACTTGGGGAATTGGTACAGTATTGAGGAACAGGTTGTCCAGATGAAGAATTAAAAACCAGTGTTTGACCGAAAAAAGGACCACCACATTCTTTTCGAAAATATACAACAGGATCTATATTTAACTGTATCCCGCTGCAATCTCGATAAAGG
>VGGT01000150.1 GCA_016868485.1 Bacteroidota bacterium | reverse complement strand
AGCGTACAGCGATGCGTCCCCATAAAAGCCGGGTCATGCTCCTTTTTCCGTTTGATGGCCTCTTCGATGATGCGGTGCGCTGGGTTTTCCCCCGCCTTCACATAGATTTCGGGTAAATCGATGGTGCTGCGCCGAAGGGCAATGAAGGGCTTCGGATCACCGACCCCGATGGCGATTTGTTTTCGACTGTATCCCACACAACGGGCCTCGATTTGGGCAGAGTCCCCATAAAACAGCCAATAAAATCTCCCCTCCACATCGCTTGTGGTGGCCTGTGATTGCCCCGAATCGAGCGATTGAAGGGCCACAAACGGCAACGGAATGCGGGTGTTGGAATCGATAACAAACAGCTCACGACGCACTTGAGCCCCAGCCGATCCGCAGAAGGCCAACAGCACCAGGCCAATCATCCCATGCAATAAGGCGTTGCGAACCATGCGAGGAATGAATTAACTTACCCTTTTTTTCGCCGCACTTTTTACTTGTGATATGATGAATAAGCGCATCCCTAAAATTAACTCATTTTTTGTGTGCCTCGACCGATTTGGGGCAGCATGCATGCTGCTTTGGGGAATAGCCATCAGTCTAGGGCAATCCAACGCTCAGCCAAACAGTTCGCCCACCCTCATGGGCTATTTTCACAATTGGAATTATGCGCCGGCTCCTTACCTGCCCTTAGACCAGGTGCCTTCTGATTATGACCTTATTGCAGTGGCTTTCGCGCTGCCCACGGGCGGCACCGATTACAGGATATCTTTTGTTCCAGAAATGGTGAGTCCGGCACAATTTCGTCAGCAAATGCAGACTGTGCAGGGACAAGGACGGCATGTCATCCTCAGTGTTGGTGGTGCAACGGCACCCATTACCCTCAACAATACGATGGAACGGGATTCCTTTGTGGCATCCATCAACCGCATCTTAGTTGAATACCCTTTCGATGGCCTCGATTTGAATCTGGAGGGGGCTTCCTTGCAGGTTAGCCCGGGCACCAGCATTCAATCACCATCAGATACCCCGGTTCTCATGATGATCCAGGCCACACAACAGTTGATGGCCGATTTTCAGGCAAGATCCAATCGGCGCATGCTCCTCACGTTGGCACCCGAAACCGCATATGTGCAGGGCGGACAATCGGCATTCAGCGGAGTTTGGGGCGCGTACCTTCCGCTTATACACGCCCTTAGAGACTCCATTCATTTGTTGAGTGTTCAACTATACAACAGCGGTAGCATGTATGGTATTGATGGCGGTATCTATCAACAAGGTACGGCCGATTTCATCGTGGCTCTGGTGGAGGCCGTCATCAGGGGTTTCCCCACGTCTGGTGGATTTTTCTTAGGTCTTAGACCCGAACAGGTCACTATTGCACTCCCCGCTTGTCCTTTGGCGGCCGGTGGTGGTTACACCGATAGCGCCTTGGTGCGTGCTGCAGCCAAGTACCTCATCGGAACGGGTCCTCAAGCGGGATCCTATGTCCTTGCACAGACAGGGGGCTATCCCTATTTAGGAGGAATGATGACCTGGAGCATCAACTGGGATGCGGCCTCAAGTTGTGCAAGCGCATGGGCGTTTGTCCGCAATTACCAAAATGTATTTGGGGGAATGGGTTCAGGGCTGATCACCATTAACGAGGCTCGGGTTCGTGCCTACCCTAATCCAATGCAGGCTATATTATCGATCGAAATCCCTGAATTTGATGCCCAGCTCGTCTCGGGGGATAACCGAGGTCGGGTACTGTTATTGGATAGTTTTGGCAGAAAGTTGCGCGAGGAATGGGCTCTTCCTGGGAAGATGCAATGGGATGTTAGCCTGCTGGCACACGGCGTTTATTACTTGTATGTGGCGAATCAAATGATCTGCTTAGTGAAGTAAGTGGGTCATGTATAGAACGAAACACGCAGTACTGTTCGGTCTACATGGGTAGCGCTGAACATGCAGTAATGCTCGGCTTACATAGGTAGCGCCGAACATGCAGTTTGGGTGTGTTTAATAAGGTTGATGCTCGATCAATGTAGCCATCACGGGGAGGCCACCTTCCTGCAGCCGTGCTCGACCACCCAAATGCACTAAATCAACCAAAAACCAGGCAGCCACGGCTTCAGCGCCCGCTTTTCTGATGAGGCGGGCGGCGGCATCGGCCGTACCACCCGTCGCCAACACATCGTCGGTAATGGCAACCCGCATGCCCCCACTCAGCTCATCGCGGTGCATTTCGAGCGTGGCCGACCCATATTCGAGCTCGTAAGACTCCGCCAAGGTTTCGAGGGGGAGCTTCCCTTTTTTGCGCAACATCACAAGCGGTATGCCCAATTGCAGGGCAATCGGCACGGCCATCAAAAACCCACGGCTTTCTACAGCAGCCAGTGCTTGTGGGCGAAAACCAGCCAGCCGACGAACAGCATCGTCGATTACATCCCTCAACAAAGCGGGTTGCCGGAAAAAAGTGGTGATGTCTTTATACATGACCCCGGGTTGGGGAAAGTCGGGCACCAGGCGTATAGCCTGCCGGACCCTATTTTCTAATGTTTCCATTGTAGGTTTCTTCATAAATCCCAATCCATTCATCCATAGTCATTTTCCCAGCCATTTCTGCGATTAAGTCGAACGGAATTTCCTCCGGCTTAGAAAAGCGAATGCAGCTTTTGCCCTTATCGAGTTTCTTGGCCGCACATTTTTTGGCCCACTCCGCCAAGAACCAATCCATCAGGGGCGGGTGCGCGTAGATGCCCATGTGGTAGATCGCCAAAAATTTCTTTTGAGCAGCGATGCTGATGAACGGAAGGGGCTCAGAAGGCTTGCAATGATAGCCAGCAGGGTAAACATGATGGGGCACCACAAAGGCGGGCATGCCATAGCTCAGGCCCTCTACAAAGCCTGTCGGGATGTTTTGGCTGATCGCGGTTCTCAATCGATGGAAACCGGAGCGCCAGGGTTCCTGCAGTTGGTTATAATAAGCGTCAACCTCGGGTGATGTTTCAAACATTTTTGATTTTTCAAGATGGCCGCCACAAACTTACCCATTAAAACTTATTAAAAATTTCACAGCCCCAGGGCAGCGAAAAAAGTGAAGTGCCAATATATTATGTATATATATTAATATATATACAATATATGGCAAGTTTGTTTTATGAATAAATATAACAAGCAAAATAAATTAAAATATGAAAAAACAACGTTGTGGTGGCTTGACAAGCGGTGTTTCAGAATCGTATTTTTGCGGCCTCATTTTTAACCTAAACCCCAAAAACCATGGAAAACACCCTTCCCCCCAACACCCTTCCCCCCAAAACCCTTCATTATTATCTGGTGGCCGATCGCAGCGGATCGATGGGTCCTCAAATTGCGGAAGTCCGCGATGAAATAAACAAGCACCTTGTCGAACTCGCTTCCAATGCTCGGGAGTCAAACACCCATGTTCGCCTGCACCTTCTTGTGTTCAACGGCCATCTCGATTGGATTTTTTCGGGACATCGTATTGATCAGGTGAGCCCACTTACGACCCAACAATACCATGCGTCGGGAAGCACCGCCCTGTTTGATGCTGCCGGACAAGCCATAGAATGGGCGTCAATTTCATGCCCCAATGAGCTCGACCCGGAAAAGGAAGAGGTGGTGATCATGATTTTTTCAGATGGACAGGAAAACACTTCAAAAAAGTACAATGGAGAACAATTCACCCAACTGGTTGAACGCCACCAAGACAAGATCGGCTGGACCATCGCTTTTAGTGGATGCGATCTACAGGGCTTAAGTCAACTGAGAAATTCGAAGTGGCGCGATGACCGTATGTTGTCTTATTCGATGGAAGAAAAACCCGAGGCCATACGTGATCTGGCCTACAACGTATCCGAGCGAACGAAGAATCGCGCGACTTTCTTTAAAATGGTGTACGAAAAAAAGCGTTTTCCTCATGATCCCCAAAAACCAGGCGATGACCTCGACACAAAGTAAAGGCAGCGGCAACTCAGGGTTTTCTCGAGGGATAGACCAAAGTTCCACGCGACCAGGTCCCGAGAACCTTGGCCCTATAAATTTCCTGGTATGAAGCACTCATGAGGTCAGTATCAAGCCAGACCAAGTCGGCGTTCATCCCCGGCAAAAGCCGTCCACGCTCATCTTCTTCGAAAGCAGCACGCGCCGCCCAATCCGTCATCCCCCTGAGGGCCTGCCGCCGGGTGAGTGCCTGATGGGGAAGAAATCCCCCCTTCGGAAATCCCAAAGAATCCGTACGAAAAACAGCGGATAGGAAGGTCTTGAGCGGACTGATCTCTTCGACCGGGAAATCGGTGCCCAGGGGCAGCCAGCCATTCAGCGACAGTAGATCGCGGTAGGCATAGGCGTGCGGCAGACGTTGAGGACCGAGGCGTTCGTTGGCCCAGTACATATCGCTGGTGGCATGGGTGGGCTGAACCGAAGGCACAACCCCTACCGAACGAAAAACGGCGCGGTCATCGGGATGCACGACTTGGGCGTGTTCGATGCGCCAACGGGCAGCAGCAGGCTTGGTGCCGGACTTCTGGGCATGCGTCAAGAGGCTGTTTCGGTAGAGCTGAAGGACAGCGCGGTTGGCCGCGTCGCCAATGCAATGGGTGTTCATTTGGTAGCCCGCTTGGGCCAACAAGGGAGCATAATAGGCCAGGGTATCCGGTGAAGTTACCCAGAGGCCTAGATGTCCTTCGCGGTCGTGGTAGGGCTCCAAAAGACGGGCGCCGCGCGAACCGAGGGCCCCATCCGCGTAAAATTTGAAACTGCGGATGTGTAGTTGTAAGCCGCGGTATGGTGGGCGCGATAAATACCGGCTCAGCTGGTCGGGGGTTGCGCTCACCATGGCATAGACCCCCATGCTCAGTTGGTTTTCCTGTTCGAGCAACCGAAGGGCCTCCAATTGCTGCTC
>VGGT01000149.1 GCA_016868485.1 Bacteroidota bacterium | reverse complement strand
ATGAGCGCCCAATCATGTCGGAATCGATCTGCTGACCAGGTGATCGATTTGCTGACCAGGTGATTGATCTGCTGACCGGGTGATCGAGCCGCGCTGCTGCTTTCAATTGGCCTGAAACTCCTTCAGCTTGGCTTCCAAAGCGGCCCCACGCAGGTTTTTACCCACAATCGTGCCTTCCCCATCGATCAAGTAGCTCATTGGAATTCCATATACCTGGTATTCCATTGCGGCCGCATTCCGCCATCCTTGGAGATCCCCCACATGATACGGCCAAACCAATCCGTCCTTCTCGATGCCTTGTACCCACTTCTCCTTATTGTTGTCGAGCGATACACTGAAAACCGTAAAACCTTTTCCGTTCTTAAACTTGGTTGATTTAAATTGGTTGTAGGCTGCCACTACATTGGGATTTTCCATGCGGCATGGTCCACACCAAGAAGCCCAAAAGTCGATGAGGACCATTTTTCCGCGAAGTGAACTAAGCGACATGGGTTTACCCTCTGTGTTGTTCATGGTGATTTCTGGGGCCTTTGCTCCAATTTTAAACCCTCGATCGGGTTGCATTTGAGCACACGAGAAATTCGGGCTTAAGGCCGTGAGCGATATAAGCAATACGGCGGCAATGAAGGTGCGTTTCATGATTTTTGATTATTTGAGGTTAAATTATATTAGATTTATGATGAGATTAGACTTGGTGATGCGTTTAGGCTTGGCGATGAACAGCGGGATTTTACACTATCGAACATGGATAGAAAACGAATAGCGGGGTAAAACGAATAGCGGAGTAAAACGAATAGCGGGGCAAAATAAGAAAAAAATGGTCCACTAGAATCGGCGAATCCAGGAAACAAACGGGAATCGAATCAATTTATTGGCTGGTACACCGGAGCCAGCCGTTGGAGGTTCCGGAGCCTGAGGATCGGGGTAAGAAAGGCCAACCGCGGCCAATTGTATGTAACCTCCCCCACGCCGCTGCCAACGCACACCCGGCATAAGGAGGCGGGCGTCACCCCCCGACAATTGTCCGGCTTCAAACAACACACCCAATCGGTCACTAACGGCAACAAATCCACCGGCCGACAAAAATGTCCCGCTCAACTGGGGCTGTTCGGACGCATGCAGTTTACCCAAACTCACCGAAAGGTTGTAGCGTCGATCGCCCAGGGTGGCCGTGGCCGTCGGCAAGAATATATTTCCATTTCCCCGTTGAAATAAATCCCCACCATAGAGTAGTCCGGCCCCCACATGCAAGTAGGGATTAATCGGCTGTCCGTAGCGAAGACCGACCAAAACTGGATTGGCGATCCAAGTGGTCTGCACGCTGGCGGTGAATCCACGAGCAACCCCCATATGCAACTCAGGCCCCCACAGGTTGATGAGAACGTAGTGGTCGCCTGGATCGATGGGCTCGGCACTGCTCATGAGGAAATAGCGATTGGCGAAAATGGGATCGCGCCGGTCTGTGGCCTTCGGATCGCGGTAGGGCATTATCGATTCTACCGTTTGCTTGGGGATCGAAACATCTCCTAAGCGCTTTGTACGCAACACCACCTCCCATTCATTCTCTCTGATGAGATATCCATAACGAAATTGTCCGTCGCGGAGCGTCACCCGATAATAAACATTGTCTTTTTTATAGGGGTCGTACCAATCGTATGCCGGTCGCGGATTTTGGATTGAATCAAGTTGTTGGGCCCGAAGCAATGTGGGGATCAGCATCATCAGCGCAAAGAGTACCTGAATGTCTATTCGGATCATTTTGAGAAGATTGGCGTTGAGCAATGGGTGCATATTGTGCATAATGGCGGAATTTACGTTGAATCAGCATCGCGGGGCACCTTTAGCCCCCGTGATTTCCGGCTTCTGCTTTAGCAAAACCCATACCAAAGCCCCGCTTATCCTTGAAATGGGTAGCGGTAGGTGACCGGTGGCACCAGGTTTTCTTTGATTGTTCGGGCCGACACCCAACGCAAAAGATTGAGCGAAGATCCAGCCTTGTCGTTGGTGCCCGATCCCCGTGCGCCCCCGAATGGCTGTTGTCCGACCACGGCTCCGGTCGGTTTGTCGTTGATGTAGAAGTTACCTGCTGAATGCCGAAGACGCTCGGTGGCCAAATCGAGTGCATAGCGGTCTTGGGCAATGACGGCTCCCGTGAGGGCATAGGGCGATGTTTGGTCACACAAGGTCAGAATCTCCTCGTATTGATGATCGGGGTACACATATACGGTAAGAATGGGCCCAAACAACTCTTCGCATAGGGTGACGTATTTCGGATCGCTGGCTCTGATGATGGTCGGCTCTATGAAATAGCCTTTCGATTTATCGCAGCCCCCACCCGCTACTATTTCTTGTCCGTCGCGCCGCGCCTGTTCAATTTGTGCTGCGAGCTTATCGAATGATTTCTCATCGATTACGGCGTTGATGAAGTTGGTGAATTCTTCCACCCCCCCCATTTTCATATCGGCCAAATCGGCCAAAACACGCTCCCTAACCGCTGGCCAAAGGCTCTCGGGAATGTAGGCCCTCGACGCAGCCGAACATTTTTGTCCTTGATATTCAAAAGCCCCCCGCGACAAGGCCGTTGCCAATACATCAACCCGCGCCGAATGATGGGCAAGCACAAAATCCTTCCCGCCTGTTTCCCCTACGATGCGGGGGTAACTCTTGTATTGATGGATGTTGTTTCCGATCGCTTTCCATATGTCCTGGAACACGCCGGTCGAGCCCGTGAAATGTATACCGGCGAAGTCCGGGTGGCTAAAGATCACGTCGCCGGCAACGGGTCCGCTGACATAAACCAGGTTGATGACGCCGTCGGGCAGTCCGGCCTCGCGAAAAAGCTGCATCAAAAAATAGGCCGAGTAAATCTGTGTATTGGACGGCTTCCACACCACTGTGTTGCCCATGAGCGCAGGTGCTGTGGGCAAATTTCCGGCGATGGAGGTGAAATTGAAGGGGGTTAATGCAAAAACGAAGCCTTCTAATGCACGGTATTCGAGCCGGTTCCAAGTGCCGGGTAGGCTCTCGGGTTGCTGCCGGTATATTTCGGTCATGTACTGTACATTGAATCGGAAAAAGTCGATCAATTCGCAAGCGGCATCGATCTCTGCTTGGAATGGATTTTTGCTTTGCCCGAGCATCGTGGAAGCGTTCAGAATGTCGCGGTAGGGACCTGCCAAGAGCTCGGCCATCCTCAGAAACACCCCTGCTCTTTGTTCCCAGGGCAGACGTTCCCACTCCTTGCGGGCCTTCAATGCCGCGTCGATTGCCATAGCCACATGCGATGCATCGCCTTCGTGGTAATGGCCTAGGGTATGTGCGTGATCATGGGGCGGCGCTATGCGACGGGTTTTGCCCGTCCTCACTTCTTTCCCGCCTATGAACATGGGGATATCGATGGTCTGTGACCGCAGATCCTGGATCTTCTGTTGCAATGCGCGCGATTCGCTGCTGCCCGGGCTGTAGCTGCGCACCACTTCATTGCGCGCTTGTGGTGGGGTGAAAATTCCGTATGACATAATTATGTTTCTGTTGTTTTCTTGGTTGTAGCCTGTAAAATGCAAAGATACGGACGAATGAACGCTGCTGCCTATTTTTGGCGGATGAAGCTGAACAAGGGCCCAACTTTACGTATGCGCGCTGACAGCGTGTCGAAATGGGTTTTGGGGCTACAACGACATGAACCGCGTCTTTTCTTGGCAGCACTGTGTATGCTCTTGCTGCCTGTTTGGGCCACAGAGGGTTGGTATACCTTCGATGGACCGGCTCATCTATACAATGCCGAAGTCATCGGCGAATTGCTGTGGGGTCATGAGCCGCACTTTTTGAATTTCTTCTACGAGATTCGTTGGCCACCTTCACCCAATCTGCTCTTCTATGTTTTTGCTGCACCTCTTTCGCGGGTGATGGATATCATGTGGATCGATAAACTCTGGGCAACACTGCACGTCTTGGTTTTCGGTCTGGGGTTTAGGTTTTTTCTGTTGCAGATTGCCGGTGGGGGCCGCGGGTCGGGGGTCGGTCGACTAGCCGCGTGGGCTTCGTGGGTGGGCTTGTATGCAGTGTTTCATCGCCATTTTTTCTTAGGTCAATACAACTTCGCCATGGGCATCGGCCTGATGGGGTGGACTCTGGGTTATTCATGGCGATGGATGTTGCATCATAGGCCTCTTTCCTGGCCATTGGGACGCTTAGCCGGTCTTCTTACCCTTCTTGGGGTTAGTCATCTCGTCGGTTTTGCGGCGGCTGGGGTAGTCATCGGACTGATGCTGATTTGGTTAAATGGCCGGCAAACCAGGCAGCTTTTAACGCGCATGCTCTGTCTTTTGGCCGTATCCAGCCCCGTTTTAGTCATCAACCTATATTATTTGTGGCAAAGCAAGGGTACGGGCATCACCCAGCACATCGGTCTTTATGACCTCTTAGGGCAGTGGATCCGACTGGAATCGTTGACCTCGTTCAATCCTCCCGTAGAATGGCGGACTATGATCGGACTGTTTGTGTTGGTTATTTTGACCTTACCCATGGCCGTAATGGCCGCCCATCGCAGACTACAAAGATCGAACGAATTTCGGCCACATGCCGATGGAGCCTGGGCCTTTCTTCTATCGTGCAGCCTTCTTTTTGTGCTGATGTATTTGATCATGCCCGATGAAAGCCGCAATTCCGGCTATCTGAGTAGTCGCCTCGCCCTCATCAGTCAGATGTTCTTTCTGGCAGGGGGCGTACTGCTTTTGGGTGTCGTTCCAAGCGCTGTTCGACGTCTGACCTTGGCATTGCTCTTGCTTTTGCTGCCTTTTCGTATGGCCTACTACTGGAAGGTCGAAAGAAGCCTAGGACGCGATTTGTTGGAAATGCGGAGGGCAACAGCACATATTCCCACTGAAAGCATCGTTCATCAGGT
>VGGT01000148.1 GCA_016868485.1 Bacteroidota bacterium | reverse complement strand
TGCGGTTTATGGCGGCAGCAGCATCCAAGCCCAAATCAAGGAGTTGCGCGATCGTCCGGCCATCATTGTGGCCACGCCAGGCCGACTCATCGACCTCATCGACCGCAAAGCCGCTCGCCTCGACACGGTTCGGTATATTGTACTCGATGAAGCCGATGAAATGCTCAATATGGGATTCCGCGACGACATCGACTACATTCTTCAAAATACACCAGCGCGGCAGTCAACTTGGCTTTTTTCGGCCACCATGCCCGATGCGGTGCGTCAGATTTCGGGCAACTACATGACAAATCCGGAGGAAATCTCCGCAGGATCTCGGAATGTATCGGCTGCGAACATTACCCATAGGTTTTATGTCGTGCAGCAACGGGATCGATTTGAGGCCCTCAAGCGTTTGGTTGACTACCACCCCGGGATGTATGCCATTATTTTTTGCCGCACCCGAGCCGAAACACAAGAGATCGCTGAGCGGTTGATTCGTGAAGGATACGATATCGAGGCCCTTCATGGAGACCTGACCCAGCAACAACGCGACCGTGTGATGGGGCGTTTTCGTGACCGCAGTTTGCAATTATTAATCGCTACCGATGTGGCCGCCCGAGGAATCGATGTGAGCGACCTTACCCATGTCATCAATTATTCTCTTCCCGATGAGCCTGAAGTGTATACGCACCGCTCAGGCCGTACTGGACGGGCAGGAAAATCTGGAGAATGCTTAAGTTTGGTGACCCCCCGCGAGCAAACCCGCATCCGCCACATCGCCCGGTTGTTGTCTTCTACACCTGAACGGGGAAACATACCCAATGGCCCAGAAATCACCCGCAAGCAGTTTTCACATTTTCTGGAGAAAATCGCCACGGCCCCGGTGGGCGATCACGACTACCAAGAATTCTTAGATCCTTTGTTTGCCCGACTCTCCGAGGTATCTAAGGAGGATTTATTGGAACGGATTGTGGCGCTTGAGTTTGAGCGCTTTATGAAATACTACAAAGACGCCATCGATTTAAATCCATCGACCCCCGATCAGGGCCGGAAAGGTACGCCAACTTCTGGCGGGGAAAGGGGAGAGGCAGGGGGCCCAATGTCGCGCTTATTCATCAACTTGGGAACACGGGATGGGTTCTATAAAGCGAGTATGCTCCAATTTCTGCTGGATCATTCCGGACTTAAAAAGGCGGATTTGGGAAGAATCGACTTGGGCGACACCCGCACGATTGTGGAAGTCGACGAGGCTCATATGTCGGCGATCATCGAAACATTTGATGGCGGCGCATTTCGTGGAAGGCGAATTCGGGTTGAAAAAACGGGCGAGCATTCAGGACGTCGTCCTCAACATCATTCCTCGCGTTCGGAATCGCCCCGCAAAGGTGGTTGGAAGCGTTGATCTTCTGCTGAACTTCTACAGATCTTCTACAGAACCCCTGCTGAACTTCTACTTATCCCCCGCAGGTTTTCTACAAAGAGAATGACGTTCCACAGCCGCAGGTGCTTCCTGCGTTGGGATTCTCAAAAATGAAACCCCGGTTGTTTAATCCTTCACCGATGTCCAGTTGCAATCCATCCAAATACAAGGCGTGCGAAGGCTCAATGGCCAACGTAATGGATCCGACCCGAATCAAATAGTCGCCTTCTTGGGGACTTCCGGCCTCGAGGAGATACGACAGTCCCGCGCAACCGCCTCCTTTCACACCCAAGCGCGTCACTTGACCCACTGAATAATGGTTCGACAACCGCAGCAATTCCTGAAGCGCGCGGTCACTCAATCGGATTGATGGGGCGTGCTCCGCGGAGTCAACAGCACGATGAGTCGATGGCCTTTCTGATATTGAGCTGTTGTTTAAATTCATTACGAACAGAAGTTTGAAAGTGGATTCGTGTTGCTTGGCGCTAGGCCAACCACAAATATACAAAATACACCGCCTTGTGTTGATTGAAAAGCATGGCCGTGCGTATTTTCGCATCATGCAAACTTTATTCGCACAAGCCATCGCCTTTTTGTTGTTGTTGGCATCGGTATCATTTGTTGTTTTTTTAATGATCCGACACCTCCAAATTCGCCGCGTCCTGCTTCCACTCGAAATACAGGCACATGAACGCTTGTTGTTGTTTGTAGAGCGCATCAAGCCAGAAGGCTTACTCATGCGCACCCCGTCTACAGGCGATTCAATAGAACAAGTTCGTTATGCACTGCTGGCGGGGATCAATACCGAATGGGAACATAACCTAAGCCAACAAATTTATGTTGACCCGCTGGTTTGGCTGGCTACCTCTGCTGCGCGCGATGAAGTCATTCAATTGATTCAATCGACCGCAGCAGAATCGGCTGATTCCACGCCCCTATACCGTCATCTCCTGTTAAAACGGGCTGCCGAAAGTGGATTACCTGCATGCAAGCGCGCATTGAGAAGCTTGCATCAAAAACGACCCTCATGAGTCGGGTATTCCTGCTCGTGTGGTTCCTTTTGACCGTGATGGCGAAGCCTTCTCGAGCCGTAAGTTGGGACAACTTTAAGGAGAAACAACGAACAAACAGCATTTTAAATTTACATGTTTATTCAACTACAGACACCTCGGTGTTGAAAGCCAGGCGCTCAAAGCGATCACAGGCCCACTTCAATTCCTACCGCAGTTACCAGATCAACAGCGATTCCATATTGAAGGATCGGGGATACAGTCCATTTTTGTGGGTCGACTCGTTTAGAAATCTACAGAATTTGATGACCTCTAAACCCCTAATATGGTCGCCCAAAATCTTAATCAAATCGATGCCGGAGTCGGAACTCACTAATCTTCTGGCCGATATGCTCCTTTTCGAGTCGCGCCAAATATGGGATAGCGTAGATGCGGCTCTGCTGAACCCCGGTGGAATTAGGGCAGGATTCCCTGCAGACACCCTGAGATTGATGCATGTCATGGAAGTGTTGCCCTTTCCCAATCGCCTCGACAGAATCACCCTAACGGGTGGAGATTTAAAGCAATTGCTCGACCACTGGGCGGCCAAAGGAGGTGTCGCTGCATCGGGCTTAAGAATGACCATTAAAGAGGGGAAAGCCACCGATATTTTGGTAGGAAATGAGCCCCTCCAACTCAATCAATCCTATCGAATTGCGCTTCCTGATTATTTGGTAGATGGGGGCGACGGTTGTTCCTTTTTAATGGGTAGCCAAGTCCAACGCGGAGCATTCCGAATAACCGACTTGGTTGCCGCACATCTAGAAAAATGGGGATCCAGTGGAGCCCCGCTTAAAACACAAATGGATGGCAGAATTCGGGTACAATAGACGTCAATTCATCCGCAATTTGGGCATTTCTGCAGGCGCCATCGGGTTGTCTGCTTGCCTTCCCAGCTACCTGCAAGCCAGGGGCGTAACCTACCGGCTCAGTATCATGCATACCAACGATACCCACAGCCGCATTGATCCCTATCCCGAGGGCAGTTCATTGGCTGGATTGGGAGGAATTTCAGCCCGCATGGAACTCCTGAACACGATCCGCAGTGCGTCAAAACGCAACCTTTTGTTGGATGCAGGCGATTTTTTCCAAGGTACGCCCTATTTCAACTTCTATCAGGGCGAAGTGGAGATTCGCGCCATGCAACAGTTGGGGTACGATGCAGCCACGCTGGGCAATCATGACTTTGATGGCGGTATGGATAATTTGGCCACGCAATTGAGACGAGCAAAATTCCCTGTGGTTTGTGCGAATTATTCCTTTGGTCGACATGCACTGGCCCAACGATGTCAATCGGCCGTGGTCATACGGCGAGACCCGCTCAAAATCGGTGTATTTGGCTTAGGGATCAACCCAAGCGGACTCATACCCCCCGCTTTGGTGCCCCATCTCACCTACGATGATCCGTTTGAAGCGGCGCGTCGGCAAGCACAACATCTTCGAACAATCAATGGATGCCATATGGTGATCTGTTTATCCCACTTGGGCCTGGGATATGCCGATGATCGTCCGAGCGACCGTCGGTTGGCGCAAACAGTTCCCGGAATAGACCTCATTGTAGGTGGGCACACCCACAGTTTCTTAGACCAAGCAGAGGTCTACACAAACCCAATCGGTCAACCTGTTTATGTCGTTCAGGCTGGCCACAGCGGACTGCGATTGGGCAAAGTCGATTGGGATATTAAAGTAGGTAAGCGAACGGAGATTCATCCCGTTGAAGCCTCCCTGATCTCCATAGGTGATTCAAAAAATCTAGGGTAGGGCCCCTTTAAAGGTGATCGGCCCCGATCTCGCTGTTAAAATTTATCTAATAATTACATATTTCATAAAGCACTGAATATCAACATCATATACTATAGATATCAATTCCAAATTTGAACGTCATATTTTTTTATTTTTTTTACGCCGCATGCATAGGCCTCCTCATCATTCTTTTCCACTGTTATCCACATCGCTTGTTCATTTCTTCAACAATTTTTTTTCTGTTTGCTTTTTTCATTCGATTTTCGTTGCCTCATCGGCGGTTTCCCGATGTAGTTACCCGATAATTGATGATGCAAAAAACCAAAGAAGAAGTATGGGGAGGATGCCTTTCGGTCATCCGTGATAATGTGACGCAGCAAAGCTTCAAGACTTGGTTTGAACCCATTCAGCCCGTCCGACTTCAGGAAGGTGTGCTCACCATTCAGGTGCCCAGTCAGTTTTTTTACGAATGGCTCGAAGAACACTACGTTAATCTCCTTCACAAAACGATCCGCAGAGAGTTGGGACCTGATGGTCGCTTAGAATACAACATCTTGATGGATGGCCACTACAATGGTCAGGAACCCTATACAGTTAGTGTACCGGGCTCACCAGGCCGAAGCAAACAGCAAGATGTGTCATTGGGCGTAAACATCGGGAACAACATCAAGAACCCATTTATTATTCCCGGATTACGCAAGATACAGGTCGATCCTCAACTCAATCCCCGCTATAATTTCGAGAATTTTGTTGAAGGCGATTGCAATCGACTTGCGCGCAATGCTGCCCAGGCAGT
>VGGT01000147.1 GCA_016868485.1 Bacteroidota bacterium | reverse complement strand
CGGTGGGATTCACCGACAACTACCGAAGCTTGTCGGCCTTCGAGATCGCCACAGGCAAAAACAAGTATTTCGACCTCGAGCGGATGGGTGGGGTGGAGGTTCTCGAAGAAGCGATGGCGCATGAGGCGCGCCACCGTTTCCACCAGCCCGACGTTTTTGGCTACCAGGGGCGATCCCTCTCGAAAAAGGTGCACTGGGTCATGAATTTGCGGGCCAACCTCCTTCTTCGCGAGCAATTCCCTGCCTGTGCATCCCATATCGAAACCTTGGCTGAGGGCGAGACCTACCAATTTAAAGCCGCGGTGCAGAGTTTCGTGAGCCCGGCCCGCTTTGTGCTGGGCATGGGTGCCGACGTGCATGTGCTGGGCTCGCCCGCCTTTCTCCACCACTTAACCCGCCCCCGCTGAAATGGCTAACGACCGCATGTCTCCTTTAGCCTTGAAAACGGTTTTGTGGAATTGACCTCATTCGCCCCCGCAGAACAAGGCCTCCGGCAGCATAAGAAGAAAGGGCATGGCTTCTTCATAACGTAATTCGTCATAATCCAAGCCCAACCGCCGGATGTTGCTGTAATAGGTTTGTAGCTTGTTGTAGTAGTTCCTTTCCGATTGAACAAACCAGGCTTTTGCTCCGAGTTTTTGGGCAAGAAACCACTTTTCGATAAGCCGCGCTGTTCGTCCATTTCCGTCGTCGAAGGGATGTATTTTCACGAAGACCAGATGAAGCATCGATGCGTAGAAAAATGCCTCTTCGAAGCTTAATTCGGCGGTCAACAAACAATCCAAATCATGGTAGAACTTATGCATTTCCGTTTTAAGCCGATCCGGGGCAACGGCAACATACTCGATCCTACCGTCTTTTGTAAGCACAAACATCTGTCCTTTTCTCAACTTGCCCTGCTGCATATGGTTGAGCATGTGCTTGGTTATTTGAGCGTGCGCCGATTCGATGTTTGTTGCATTGAGCGCATTGCCTTGAGCAAATACATAAGCGTCATACAAATCATCAATTTTGCGGGTATAGTCGGGTTGAAATTCGATCTGGAACCGCTTGTATTTGATGTAGGAGTCTAAGTCAATGACTTCTCCTTCAATTTTGGAGGAAAAGACGGCAGAAACGGATGTATAAAAGCCAAAGCGGTCGATGCTTAATTCGCTGTCTTCCAAGGCATCGAACTGCCTTTTTATCGATGAATCAATCTCTTTGCGGTACGGATCCCATAATCGGCCTTCGATTTTGAATACATCCCTTTCCATGACCCTCTCAAGGCAGGCTGATGGTGCGGGTGCGGGTTCCGTTGCTTACGGTTGCTTGGTCGTCGCAGCTGCCGTTTCCGAAGTCGAGTGTGCGGGTGAGGCGGTTGTTGCGGCTGAATTGGATGCTTCCCGATACGGTCCAGGCGCAACTGCCTTCGCGGCGCAGGGGGGTGAGAATGGTGTGGCTGTAGGTGAGCCCACCGGTGCGGCTTCCGGTGCCGCTGCCGCTGATGAGGTACACATCATCGAGCAAACTGGCGGTGCCATCTCCGGCGATTTTCTCGCGCACTCTTTGTCCTTGGCGGTTGTAGGAACCCGACTGATTGGGGGGCGTTACTGTGATGTTGTAGGTATTGGTGCGTTGCGGATTTCCGCCGGGCGAACTGCTGTAGCTGATGGTGCGACTGCCTGAAATGCCGCGGTCATTCACAAAATAGCCGCTGTAGCTGAGGGTAGCGGTGCTGCCGGGTACTCCTCTTTGTCCGGTATAGTCGACGTACACCATTCCCCGACGGTAGCGGCCATCGCGGCACAGGCAGTTCACTGCACCAAAATCGATGGTTATACGCCGGGGCGTTGATAGGGTGTCGCGGGTTACAGTGGCGCATCCACCCGAACTGAGCAGGCCGGCTACCTCGGAATCGGCCACCCGGCTGTCGAGCGCGGCTTCGGCGCCGTCATCCTCGAACTGGGTGAGCTGCTCGTTGCCCGCATCTGCCTCGAGGAATTGGTCTAATAGTGTGTCGTCGTTGCGTTCGCCGCGGCCACAGGCGCCCAGCAGGATGGTGAACATCACCCCCGCTGCCCATAATTTCAAAAGATTGGTTTTCATTACCGTGTGTTTTTGGTTAAAGTTGTTTTTGGTTGCTGTGTGTTTTTGGTTACCGAGCCTTAGACATACAACAGGCGAAGTGGTTTAAGAAGGCGAAGTGATTTAATGTTGTATTTTTGGGATGAACCCCAGGCAAAATTACGCATCTACATCTCGTTTTTTCAATCCCCGTTTCTTCAACCCCCGTTTTTTCAACCCCAATTTCTTCAACCCCCAGCCGTTTGCCCCATGACCGATCAGGAAATCGCCCGACAAGCACCCATTCTTCCCATCACCGAAATCGCTGCTCGCCTCAACATCGCCCCCGATGCGCTCGACCTTTATGGGCGCTACAAGGCCAAGATTCCCCTCGATTATACGCGGGCCGAAGGGCCGAAGGGCAAATTGGTGCTGGTGTCGGCCATGAACCCCACCCCGCCGGGTGAAGGAAAAACCACCTGCACCATCGGATTGCTCGACGGACTGAACCGCCTGGGGGTGCGCACGTCGGCGGCGCTGCGCGAGCCCTCTTTGGGGCGGTGTTTGGCATCAAAGGGGGGGGCCACAGGGGGCGGCAGGGCGCAGGCCATCCCGATGGAAGACATCAACCTACACTTTACGGGTGATATCTACGCTATTGAACGTGCCCACAACCTGCTGGCCGCGCTCATCGACAACGCCCTGCATTTTGGCACCGCACCGGGTCAGCTGGATCCACGATCGGTGCTCTTCCGCCGGGTGATCGACCTCAACGACCGCGCCCTCCGCTTTGTGAATGTGGGCCTAGGCGGAAAATCGAACGGCCTGCCCCGCGAAACGGGTTTCGACATCACGGCTGCCTCGGAGCTGATGGCCATCGTTTGCCTGTCGCGGAATATGCATGACCTTCAGGCACGACTCGACCGGATTTTGGTGGGCAAGGGCAACGGACGTCCTGTTTTGGCGGGTGAATTGGGGGTCACGGGTGCGCTGGCGGCACTGCTGCGCGACGCCATCCGCCCCAACTTGGTGCAGAGCCTTGAGGGCAATCCCATTTTCATGCATGGTGGCCCGTTCGCCAACATCGCGCAGGGCACGAATTCGCTGCTGGCCACCTACGCATCGATGAACCTGAGCGCGGTAACGGTCACCGAAGCGGGTTTCGGTTTCGATCTGGGGGGCGAGAAGTTTATCGATATCAAATGCCGAAATGGGGGCATATACCCCGATGCGGTGGTGCTGGTGGCCACGCTGCGCGCCTTGCGCTACCACGGCGGACAATCCCTCAAGTCGATCACCCAAGCCGATGCCGACGCCCTCATGAAGGGCATGTCCAATCTGAAGCGTCATGTCGACAACGCCCGTTTGTTTGGATTCGATCCGGTGGTGGCCATCAACCGCTTTCACCTCGATGCCCCCGATGAGATTCGCCTACTTCAGGAGGTTTGTGGCGATTGGGGGATACGTGCGGTGGTGTGCGACGCCTGGGCGCTGGGCGGTGAAGGGGCCTTGGAGCTGGCCTCAGTGGTTCGCGATGAAGTGCAGGGTCCGCCCCGCGAACACCGTTTCCTGTATGATGCCGATGCCCCGCTCCTCGAGAAAATCGAACGCTTGGCTACGGTCTATTATGGTGCCACGGAGGTGAACCTCACCCAACAAGCCGCATCGAAACTGGCCTACTTCGAAGAACATATTGGCCGCGATTTGTTGGTGTGTATGGCCAAAACACAGAAATCCATTTCCGACGACCCCAGTCGATTGGGGGCACCTGCCCACTACACCTTCCGCATCCAAGACGTACACATCAGCGCTGGCGCGGGTTATGTCGTGCCCCTGGCGGGCGAGATGATGCGCATGCCTGGCCTCCCCAAAGAACCCGCGGCCCACCACATCCGGGTCGACGAAACCGGCCTCATTTCGGGGCTTTTTTAACGTATTCAGCCGAAGACCACAGCCATCTCATCCCCATTGTACTGTTTATTTCCTTCTGCGTCCACGCGACCATTTAAGATGGTTATTTATTTACATATTTGTAAAAATCCTTCTTGTTTCCGTTGAATTTGTTGATATCCACTGGGCCTGTTATTCCTTTAATTTGTCCTCTTATTGAAATTTGCCAGAAGACCCAATCACACTTGGGAGATTTTACTGGTCTCAAATCATGGATCCAAATGGGGTTATCTGGAAAATTATTGACAATTAGTTGAATATATTCAAGACTTGTGTAAAAAATCGGCTTTTGACCGTAGTGTTTTTCCAATTCGTCCGACAGAATTTTTAATTCTTGAATTAATTGTTTTTTTAATAAAGGGTTTTTTCTTAATTCAGATGGCACTATAGCTTCATTGTACTTCTGCTCGACATCAATAGCGGGGGGTAAATTAATTTGAGATTTGGGTACCTGATTGATGAAATTCTGAGCCTGTTTTTTTGGATCCCTTTTGAATCTATAGTAATGATAGCATGTTCTTGGAATTTTATACTTCATGCAACCACTTAGGTTTCTTTTGAATCTTTTATCCACATGCTTTACTCCCTCAGTAGCTTTAAGGATGCAAAATTGAACTTTAGATTTTTTTTCTACCCTTTCTGAAGTGTTAATTTTTGTCCTTCGATTAAAAATAATTTTGTCTGACTTTGAAACTTGGTCCCAATTTATATTTTTCTGGTGATGTGAAACATCTATTCCGTATACTTCTTCATACTGTGGCTCAGGCTTTACTATTGAGGGCTGATCATCAGGTAGTAGAAACAAGACGGAAAGAAGTCCAACTAGAAAGAGAGAGGAAATAATAAAAATAATTTTTTTCATAAGGTGGTTTCAACGTGCTAGTGCAAAAATAGCAACAATTTTCGTTTGATTGTTGATGGGTGTTTTAAGTTCGTGGATTTTAGCTGGACTTATGTCGTTGGTTGGGTTTTTTGAGGCATAATTGACCTCGAAAAATATCAGTGGGCTGCGCAAAAAAAGACAC
>VGGT01000146.1 GCA_016868485.1 Bacteroidota bacterium | reverse complement strand
CTTCATGCAACCACTTAGGTTTCTTTTGAATCTTATATCCACATGCTTTACTCCCTCAGTAGCTTTAAGGATACAAAATTAAACTTTATTGTATTTTTCTCTATATTTGCATATTATTTTATGCATGATATGGAATTTTCTAATGTTCGAGTCAGTGATGTAAAAATAGCTATGGGTGCGCTCATCAAGAGCATGAGGGTGCGCAGAAAATTGACGCAGGTAGAACTGGCACAACGATTAAACCGCTCAAGAATTACGATACAAAATGCAGAACGAGGCAATAATGTCACCTTGGATACCTACCTTTTGATCCTTCAGTTTTTCGGTGAAATTGAGTCGTTTAACGATTACATTCAATCGAAAATTGACGACTGCCATGAAATAGAATCCATCTATTAGTATGGCTCGTTTAGCCCGCCAAGATTTAATTAGGGTTTTCTGTTTTGACCTTGAAATCGGGTCCCTGGGTTGGGATGCCCATCGTGCGGTATCCTATTTTCAGTATAATCCGGATTTCCTTGCGGGCAACCAGTACCTCCATCTGATTCCCAAGGCGCGCATGATTAAGCGAGTTAAAGAAGTGCAGGTTTTTAAACAATTTAATGGCGATACTTTTAGGGGATTGCCACCCATTTTTGCCGATTCGCTGCCCGATCTTTTTGGAAACATCATCTTCAAAACCTGGCTCGAAAGCAAGAACATAAAGCTTGAAAATATTTCTGCCATCGAGCAATTGGCCTATGTTTCTGATCGTGGGATGGGTGCTTTTGAATATAAACCCGGGAAAGATCTACCCCAAACATCGGCCATTAACTTGGAGGAAATCGTTGAAATTCTGCAGTTTGTTTTAGAGATAAAAGGCGCTTCTTCTGCCGAGCAATTGAACCATGAATCACTGCTTAATATCTTCAAAATGGGCTCCTCCGCGGGGGGTGCAAGACCAAAAATATTAATAGCCGAAAGAAAATCAGACGGAAGGATATTCCCTGGAGACATCAATTTTTCTAAGGAATACGAGCATTATATCATCAAATTAAATGTTGATGATTCCCTGGGTTACCATAGGGAGAGGATTGAATACTCCTATTATCTCGCATCAATCTATGGTGGAATAAACATGATGGATTCGAAAATAATAGATGGCCTGCATTTTGCCACGAAACGATTTGATCGCGTGGATGGAGAAAAAAAGCACGTTTTAACGGCATGTGGCCTTACGGGTTGGGATTTTAAGGATCCAGCCAAGTCTTCCTATGAAAATCTATTTGAATTGTCTCTTTTCTTGGATTTACCCCATTCAGAAATCGAAGAGCTTTTTAGGCGAATGGTCTTCAATATCGTATTTGCGAACAAAGATGACCACCTAAAAAATCATAGTTTCATCTACGACAAATTGAATGATCGTTGGAATATTTCGCCCGCTTATGACGTCACATACGCTCTAAATCCCCTTTTGAATTACCAAAAAACATCGCGGGCGCTGTCGATAAACAACAAAAGGGTAAACATCAACTTGGAAGACGTTCAAATGATCGCTCAAAAGTATACGGTCAAAAACTATTTATCGATCGTTGAGGAGATCCAAGACAGCGTACAGTCCTGGCGAAAGAATGCACATGATCTAGGAATACCTTCAAAGATCATTGATAGCATGTACAAAGACTTTGTGTACCTAACGCACAGCAATTAGGCTGGCATGTGCACCGAACGCTTAGCGTTTAGGATAGCATGTGTACCCAGAGCTTAGCGGTTAGGATAGCATGTGTACCCAGAGCTTAGCGGTTAGGCTGGCAATGAACCTCCAACTAACCTTACTCTACTGTAACGCTCTTGGCGAGGTTTCGGGGTTGGTCGACGTTGCATCCGCGCAGTATGGCGATGTGGTAGGCGAGCAATTGCAGGGGAATTGAACAAACGAGTGGGTTGAGCGATTCTGGGGTGTCGGGCACCTCAATGGTGTAGTCGGAAATGCGCCGCACCTCGGTGTCTCCTTCGGTAACGATCGATATAATCTTTCCTTTGCGCGCCTTCACCTCCTGTATGTTGCTCACTACTTTTTCGTATTGTGGGCCCTGTGTGGCGATAAACACCACGGGCATCTCCTCGTCGATCAGCGCGATGGGGCCGTGCTTCATTTCGGCAGCGGGGTAGCCCTCCGCGTGGATATACGAGATTTCCTTGAGTTTGAGGGCGCCCTCTAGGGCCACAGGGAAATTATACCCGCGACCCAGGTAAAGGAAGTTGCGCGCATCTTTAAACTGGGCGGCGATGTCGCGCACCAGGGGCTCCGATTCCAAGGCTTTTTCCACCTTGGCTGGAATCTGCTCGAATTCGACCAAGAAGCTGTTCAGTTCGGATTGCGACATATTGCCCTTTTTGTGCCCGATCCACAGGGCCATCATGGTGAGCACCGTGACCTGGGCCGTGAAGGCCTTGGTGGATGCAACGCCGATCTCCGGGCCGGCATGGGTGTAGGAACCGCCGTGGGTGGCCCGAGGAATTGAGGAGCCCACAACATTGCAAACCCCGAGAACAGTGGCACCTTGCTGCCGCGCCAATTCAATGGCCGCCAACGTGTCGGCGGTTTCGCCCGATTGAGAAATGGCAATCACCACATCTCCAGGGAAAATGAGGGGGTTGCGGTAGCGGAATTCCGATGCGTATTCCACCTCGGTGGGTATGCGCATGAATTCTTCGAACAAATACTCACCCACCAATCCCGCATGCCAACTGGTGCCGCAGGCCACAATGATGATGCGGCGTGCGTTCATGAGTCTAAACTGATGATCGGCCAAGCCCCCCAAGTGCAGGTGTCCGCCATTCGCCGTAACCCGTCCGCGCATGGAGTCGTAGATGGAACGGGGCTGTTCGTAGATTTCCTTCAGCATGAAATGTTCGAAGCCGCCTTTTTCGATCGCCTCAAGCTGAAGACTTAATTCCTGAACAAGGGCATTCTTCTTTTCGTTGGCCACCGTTTTGATCGACAAGGATCGGTTTTTGATGACCGCCACCTCGCTGTCGTTGAGGTACACCACACTCTTGGTGTATTCAATGATGGGCGATGCGTCCGATGCCAGGTAGTATTCGTTCACGCCAATACCAATGACCAAGGGCGAACCTTTGCGGGCCGCAACAATGGTCTCAGGATCCTCTTTAGAAATCACAACAATGGCGTAGGCACCCACCACCTGATTCAAAGCCAAGCGAACGGCTTCCTCAAAATTCACATCCTCCGATTCATAAATAGACTCGATCAGGTGGGTGAGGACCTCGGTATCGGTCTCGCTGCTGAAGCTGTGACCCTGTGTGGTCAACTGAACTTTTAATGCGGCGTAGTTCTCGATGATGCCGTTGTGCACCAATGCCAGCGTACGGTTGTGCCCAAAATGGGGGTGTGCATTGATGTCGTTTGGCTCACCGTGCGTGGCCCATCGGGTATGACCAATACCGATATTACCCGTTATGTCGGAATCCTTGAGCAATTGTACTAATTCCGCCACTTTTCCAGCCTTTTTATAGGCTTTAATGTTCCTTTTACTGTCCAATAAAGCGATGCCGGCACTGTCATAGCCCCGATATTCCAAGCGCTTTAAACCTTTAATGAGAATGGGCGCCGCTTGCTGGTCGCCTACATACGCTACAATTCCGCACATAGTTTTTTGTGTTTTTCTTAAGACAAAGACAAAGGTAAGCCTTAGAAGTGATTGCTGCGTAATGGTTTACTACCGAAAAATAGGTAAATTCTCCAATCGTTTAACGCGGCAACAGGGTATAATGTAATATCAGTTTGGGCCGGCGACCCGCCGCATTTTGGGTATTCAACACCGCCCGATTGAGGGAATGAATGGCATTACCCGGCAGCAACACGAGCCCCCGATCGGGGGTGGTGCCCTGTAAAAGCGATTGCATGTATCGGTTGATGATGAAGGTGTAGGAACTGTCGCGCCATTCGCCTCCGTAGTAGGGTTCCAATAAATCGGGCATCAGGTTGGTGGAATTGCCGCCTGTGGAGTCGGCCACTACCAAAAACAAGCGTTCGGGAGCTGTGAAGGGGTAGCTGTAGCTGCCTTCTGCCACCGGAAACACCAGTTGGGCCTTGTTCACCACCACGGTCCGGCCACCCCCGAGCGATCGAATGCCCGGAAATTGGACAAGGGCTTTGAGGTAGCCCCCTGCCTGCACCTGTGCATAGGGCAATTGGAGGGCGTCCGGATTTAATGCAGCTGCCGCCCGGCTGCCGCGTGGGTCACTAAAAAAGGCATTGCGCCGTGCGGACTGGCTGTTCATACTGATGTCGAACCGTGTGCGTTTTCCCGCGGTTCGGTAGTAGAGGTTCAAGCCCGTGCGCAGCGAACTGCCCAAAAAGTAGAGTACACACCCCGTGGAGGCCGCATCTACCCGTTCGGCCGTAACGTATATGCCATTGAAAAAATTGAGGAAATTGTTGTTGTTGGCGAGGGCCGGACTATCACTAACGGACAGGATCCGGTTCATGAGTTCTTGGCGAAGCGGAATTCGAATCTGGTTGCCATACCGGAAAATCGAATCGCTCCCATTGGGTTGTGGTTCACTCACCTCGGCGATGGCGTTGCTGGAGAAGGTGTACATGGCCTCGCCCAGCGGCTCAGGCTTTGTTCTGGGGGCCTGCCACTGGTAGTAGATGCTGTCGACCGACTGCGGCTCTGTGATTTCCCATACCCTTATGCGCATGAGGCTGCTCGAATCGCCATAAAACCCCGATAAATTGAGGATCATCACCAACGAATCGCCAGAAAGCGTGTCGCCCAGGTCTATATTCTCTGCATTGAGCCTCAGTTGGGCTACAAAGCCCACCCGGGCATTGCCTGTTTCATCATCTTGCATTTCACCCGCTGCCAATCGTGGCGGCTGTTGCGACTCCAGTTTTCCTTCTCTGAGGGTCTGCATGCTGATGGGGAAGGTGTCTGAAAGGAACACATTCACACCATCTACCGCGGGAAGCAGGTTCAGCCCCAAGGGCCCCTCATCTTGCCGGCATCCCCCCAAGACCATCAAGCAAAGGGCGACCAGGACGTTGAACCAAGACACCAACCAGCGTTGCTTTGGTTGATTGGCCTTGGTCGGCGTAGGGGATTGGTTCCGAGTACTCAGCGTTGGGCATTGATGCCGACCGCTCAGGGTAGGGGTTTGGTT
>VGGT01000145.1 GCA_016868485.1 Bacteroidota bacterium | reverse complement strand
CATCCCAATATACACAGGCATGAACATGAAATTTCCTGTTTCAACATTGGGTGCTTCGGCACCCAATTTTTTTGAAAAAATCGCCCGATGGCCGTTAATGGTCGGGCTCAGCTTGATGGTCTGTCTGGCGACTTTCGCTGTTGAATCGCGCGGAGCGGAGCCCCGGGAGCCCCGCAAGAAAAGCAATCCGAAGAAACTGGAACTCCAGGATATCTTCGCCAGCCCGAAGTTTGGTCAGCGCGGGGTGAGTGGACTTCGATCAATGACTGATGGGGAGCACTACACTGCGGTATCCAAGGGCCACATCATCCGCTTTGCGTATGCCACAGGAAAAGCGGTCGATACTGTGTTCCGTGCGGGGCAACTCATCGATCCCGTCTCGGGCGATACCTTGCCCTTCGACGACTACCATTTTTGTTCACGAGAACAGCGCATGCTTTTATCGACCAAAACCGAGCCCATCTACCGCCACTCTTCACGCGAATTCAACTATGTTTTCGACCGAGGTACCGGCCAGATTAACCGCCTCAGTAGAGGGGGGAAACAAGCCTTTGCCCAGTTTTCTCCTGACGGAAACAAGGCATCATTCATGCGCGATAACAATCTATTTATCATTGATTTAAGTACATTCACTGAAACACAAATTACAACTGATGGCCGCATCAATGAGGTCATCAATGGGGGGACGGATTGGGTGTATGAAGAGGAATTCGGGTTCACCCGCGCATTCTTTTGGTCGCCCGATAGCCGCCGGCTGCTCTACTACCGCTTCGATGAGCGGGAGGTACCCGAATTTGTGATGCCCCTGTTCAATGGCTTGTATCCAGAGCCCTACCGATTTAAATACCCGAAAGCGGGTGAAAAAAATGCCGTCGTTGAATTGCACCTCTATAACCTGGGCAGTGGTACCCATCAAAAATTGGATGTAGGCCCCGAGGTCGATCAGTATATTGCCCGAGCAGGATGGACTTCCGACCCAAACCGGCTGTGGTTTCAACGGGTGAACCGCCACCAAAACCGGGTTGAATTGGTGATGGCTGATGCCCATTCGGCCGTCACCCAGGTAGTGCTCACCGATAGTTCCAAGGCCTGGGTCGACATTCTCGACGACCTTACCTTCCTTAAAAATGGGCAGGGATTTATTTGGAGCAGTGAGAAAAGCGGCTTCCAGCAATTGTACCTCCACCAGATCGATGGCCACGAAATCCGCGTTTTGAGCCAACCGAACCGCGATGTTACGGATTTTTATGGTGTAGACGAGGCAACCAACCGGATCTACTACGCCCTCGCAGATCCCAGCCCAATGGAACGACGCTTGTTTGTTCAATCGCTCGACGGCTCCCCTGCAAGGCCCTTAGCCGGCCCAGAACGGGGCAAAACCCGGGCCTTTTTTTCATCGACCTTCCGCTACTACATCCGCCAACATACAGACATCAATAACCCGGCGGTTTGGTCGCTCCACCACAGCGACGGCAGGGAAATCCGTGTCTTGGAAGACAACAAGGCATTCGTTAGCCAATGCAACCAATACCCCATCGCTCCCCGCTCCTTCTTTTCTTTTACCGGCCCCTCCGGCGATTCGCTCAACGGCTTTATGATTCGCCCGCCCGACTTTAATGCACGCAAGAAATACCCCGTGTTGATGTTTGTTTACGGTGGCCCCGGCAGTCAAACGGTTGATGCCAGCCTCGGTCAGTACTATATGTGGTTTCAATACCTCGCCCAAGAAGGCTATATAGTGGTTTCGGTAGACGGCCGAGGCACCGGCTACCGCGGTGCTGAATTTAAAAAGTGCACCTATCTGCAGCTGGGTAAGTTTGAGCTTGAAGACCAGAAAGCGACGGCGCGCTACCTGCAAGGATTGCCCTTTGTGGACGCCGGCCGCATCGGTATTTTCGGCTGGAGCTACGGCGGTTATATGAGTTCCTTAGCAGCCGTTCAAGGCGATGGACTCTTTAAAGCAGCGGTCGCGGTGGCACCGGTGATCAACTGGCGCTACTACGACAGCATCTATACAGAACGTTTTATGCGCACACCGCAGGAAAATGCGCGGGGCTACGACGACAACTCCCCATCGACCTATGCCGACCGATTAAAATCGGCCTATCTCCTCATCCACGGCACGGCCGACGACAATGTGCACTTCCAAAACGCCTTGGTGATGACCCAGAAGTTGACCGAAGCCAATAGGCCGTTCGATTTCATGGCCTATACCGATAAAAACCACGGGATCGGCGGGGGAAACACCCGTTTGCACTTATTCACCACCATCACCCGATTTTTGCGCGAAAATTTGTAGGGGCGCGCGGTTTTTCCGAGCATTTGTTTATTTTTCCGAGCATTTGTTTAGTTTTGGCCAATCAGTTCTGGCGCTCCTCCATTGAGTCCTGGAATTGTCGTTGTTTAATCCTATAAATGACCATCATTCGTTAACCTCACCCATCAACCTAAACCCATTATGAACACCAACGCGGAACTCGCCCACCCCAGGGGCCTCTGGATTCTTTTTGCCAGTGAAATGTGGGAACGCTTTTGTTATTATGGCATGCGCGCCTTGCTCCTGCTCTACCTGGTGAAGTCGCTGGCTTTGGGGGATGAAAAAGGCTTCGCCGTGTATGGTGCCTATACCGCTTTGGTGTATGTGATGCCTGTATTGGGTGGACGAATTGCCGACCAAATTCTTGGCTCGAGGCTGGCTGTTTTGCTCGGCGGTATTCTTATGGCCATCGGGGAATTTGTGATCGTTGGGGGCTCCGAAATGCTGTTGTTTTGGGGCATGGCCATCATCATTGTGGGCAATGGCTTGTTTAAACCAAACATCAGCACCATGGTGGGTAAACTCTATGCCGATGGTGACGTGCGCCGCGACTCTGGTTTCACCATCTTCTACATCGGCATTAATTTGGGGGCCCTATTGGCCACCACGGTATGTGCCGAAGTTGGAAATATCTATGGGGCACGCGCAGGTTTTGCCCTCGCGGGCGTGGGGATGCTACTGGGCGTACTTATATTTCAACTGGGTGGCCGCCACTACAGCCATGTGAGCGCGCCCCCGTCGCCCGAAACCCTGCACAGCCCGAAATGGGGGCCTTTGAGTCCATTCTCCTTGGTCGTTTTGGGCTGTTTGGCTCTGGTGCCGGTTCTCTACTTTCTCTTGCGCAATACGGAAATTGCCGGGTATGTGCTGCTCGCTGTCGCTGTATATGTCTTGGGCTCGCTCATCGCCCGTGGCATCAAGGATGGCCGCGTGCAACTCGATAAAATGTTTGGTTTTATTATCCTGATGCTGTTTAATGTCGTGTTTTGGGCCTGTTTCGAACAGGCGGGCAGCAGCCTCACGCTCTTTGCCGACCGCAATGTGAACCGCTTGATTGGGGGATGGGAAATGGGAGCCGCCACCACACAGTTTTTCAATCCGGCTTATATATTGTTGTTTGGATCGCTGTTCAGCATCATGTGGGTGCGTTTGCAGCAGTCGGGCCGCGACTTTTCCATACCGATGAAATTCGGACTCGGTATTTTGCAGCTGGGTCTGGGCTATTTGGTGATTCTCTTGGCCGCTCCACTCGCCGTTAACTATCAGGTTCCGCTCTGGACGCTCGCTTTGCTGTATATGCTTCATACCACAGGTGAACTGTTTTTAAGCCCAATCGGGCTCAGTATGGTCACTAAACTCGTGCCGAAGGACATGACCGCTACAGCCATGGGCGCTTGGTTCCTCAGCATCGCAGGTGCCAATTACGCCGCAGGCATGATCGCCAAACTCACCGGATCGGAGCATGGAGGGGGTGATGGCGAAACGATCGATGCGGCCGCGAGTTTGGCTACCTATGTGGATGTATACAGCACCATGGGGTGGGTGACCGTCGGCATTGGCCTCTTCCTTGTTGTGTTGAGCCCGCTGGTAAACAAGCTCTTTCATGGCATTCGTTGATTTTATTTATCCATAGTACGCAAACGCTGTACTGCAGCTCAATCGCGGTACTGTACGCATACGCTAACGCATCAATCGCCTGATCTACGATTTCGTTCCAACATCTCATTAACAAACTGAAGCATGACAACATCATCCCCCAGCGGTGGCAAGCATCCTTCGGGTTTGCCCTTCTTGTTTCTCACCGAAATGTGGGAACGCTTTGGGTACTACCTGATGATCGGTATTTTTCAACTGTACCTAACAGACCCGATCGCGACCGGGGGGATGGCCATGGACCGCAAGGAGGCGGCTGATATATACGGTACGTTTATCGCATTTGTATTCCTAACACCCTTTTTGGGTGGGTTATTAGCCGATCGCCTCTTGGGCTACACCAAGAGCATTTATTTAGGCGGGACTTTGATGGGCTTGGGATATATGGGTCTCGCCCTGCCGGGTATGACCTCATTCTACCTTTCTCTATTGCTCATCATCGTGGGCAACGGCTTCTTCAAACCCAACATCAGCACCTTACTGGGCAATTTGTATAACGACGAACGATACAAAACACAAAAGGACAGCGGATACAACATTTTTTATATGGGGATCAACCTCGGAGCGGGTGTCTGTAACCTATTTGCGGCTTTTATGCGCAATAAATACGGATGGGGCGAGGCGTTTATGACCGCTGGCGTAGGGATGTTCATCGGGCTCATTGTTTTTGCCATTGGGCTTCGGCATTACCGACACGCGGATGTACGCAAGCCTGCTCAAAAAGAGGATATGTCGCTGGCCAAAGTTTTTGGCACCGTTTTCCTGCCGGCTGTTGTGGTGGGCATCGCCGCTTGGATGATTCCTGGCAATCTCTTGGGCAGCGACAGTACGGATGCTTTTATATTCGCCACAATACCGGTGGTGGTCTTTTATGTGGGTTTATGGATCCGCGCTGCGGCCGGGGATAAGCGTCAACTCGCCGCACTGCTCAGCATTTTTGCTGTGAGCATCATGTTTTGGGCTGTTTTTAAGCAGAACGGCACTGCCCTCACCACTTGGGCCCAATTCTATACCGATCGCGAGGTGCCCGAGTTGGTTCGTCCGGCCGCTGAATCACTCTACCTCGCCGAGTCGGCCCCCAATCAAGTCGATTCGGTGACCGCCTACGACGCCAATTTTAAGGTGGTGAAGGTGGATGGCAAGGAGGTCAAGGAATGGGGGAAACCGGTCTATTTCAAAAATCTACAGGCCGAACGAATACCGGCCGAAGGCGAGTCGCTCTATCTCTTCAACACCGAATTGTTTCAAAGCATCAAC